>NZ_LFRE01000063.1:0-1262 GCF_001077515.1 Acinetobacter sp. VT 511
GTCGCATTAACCGTCATGATCATCTGATACTCTGCTGTTTGACCGTTACGGAATACCGATGCGGTATCTTTCGCGATGCTCACTTTACCCAAACGCAAGGATGGAACGTCCTTACGCGTGGTTTCTTTATCAAGCAACTCGACACCATTCAGACGTAACTGGTTACGCACCGCACGGCTTAATGGCCCGTTCGGATCGCCTGAGTCCAGGATCATGACCTTCATAGTGGAAGGAACCTGCGTGGTATCACGCAGATGCCAGCCACACCCGGCGGTGATTAACACCGCCAGAGATAACAACAATGTTGCCAGATATCGCACGCTTCCTCCCGCGCTTAGCCAACGACCAGATTGAGGAGTTTACCTGGTACGTAAATCACTTTACGTACAGTAACGCCATCAAGATATTTTGCTACCACGGGCGACGATGTTACGTTGGATCAACAACTTCTGAAGTCTGAGGCTATCTGTGTATGCTGGATTGCTGTCGAATAAAATAATAGTGGCTTTGCTCGTTGCGAGAAGGGGATTAACGGTAGATATATATTCATGGATTTCCTTCGTGGAGTGGTGTCCGTTAAGCCAATCAATGACCCACATATCTTCTTTGTAGCGGCGTTTCTCTTCCATGTATTTGGTTCGCATCCAGTCCTGAGCAATCGCGGCCGCGCATCGTTCCAGTGCCTGAATGACGAATTCATCCGAAGGTTTGATCGGTATGCTTGAATCTTGATCCGTCAGCTTTTGATACATCAGCACAAGGTCGGCAAAGGTGTAGTCCAACGCCTGAACAGGCATGCTGATCACATCCAATGTGTTATCTGACAGCTGCATTAAATTCGAACAGATCAGAGCAGGGGTCTCACAATTATCGGCCTCTCGCTCCCAATTAGAGAACACACTTAATGTGCATCTATTGCAGATTCGCAATCATTTTATGATGAATCTGTTCCAGGGTAAGATCCCTGTTCATACTCTTCCTGACACCCTGAATGAATATGGCTACACACATCAGGTTCGGGAATGGCAACAAATTGCTGTTATTACACTACAGGCCGATCTTGTTAATCATACAAAATATAGAGCTAGTGATCGTGACCTCTTATTATTTGCTATTCAAAATATATTGGAGGAAACCGTTGTGCATAACCAACAATTGCTTCCCATTGTGCTGGAACATACAGTAGTCACGGTGATTGGCACCGTGGAACAGGATCAGTTTATTTTTTCACAGCAGCTATATGTATTAACAGACCAGTTACA
>NZ_LFRE01000064.1:0-398 GCF_001077515.1 Acinetobacter sp. VT 511
TCCAGCCAAAAATCAATCCCCAGAACAAAAACTAACGCCGCCAGGGATAATCCCTTAATCCCCTTTCTTTCCTCCATTTTTATTACCTCAAACCAATATTAAGGCGATTTTAGATTTAGTCAGGGATTTGTTCTTTTTGATCGCCAGGGACGTCCTGAATGAAAACATTCACGCCACGTTGTTTAATAAAACGTAAGTCCGTGAGATCCTGGTCATCGACATAAACTTTACTGCTGATTTGCTTTTTCCCTTCCGAGAAATGCATATTGCCGACGTTGACATCTTTCAGGTCAATACCACCTTCTACCAATTTACGTACCGTTTGTGGCGTACGGCAAATCAGGAAGATCTTCTGATGTGGTGCAGCGTTGCCGATGACGTTAATGGTTTTGTCGATA
>NZ_LFRE01000065.1:0-2620 GCF_001077515.1 Acinetobacter sp. VT 511
CCGTCCATATTCATGCCTGCTTTCACACGTGGATCATCCATTAACATCTGTACTGTCGTTGCTCCGCCAAATGAATGCCCAAACATGCCGATGTTGTCCAGATCCATACGTCCTGTAAAGCGTCCGCTCGGATCTCCCGTACCCAACTTCTCTACCTCATCCAGTACAAACTGTGCATCCTTCACCCATGTCTCATTCAACTTGTCCATGTAACTGAATTGCAGCTGTTCAAAGCCTTCTTTTCCTTCCGATTCAAACTGCGCCACACGTCCATCCGGGAATACGGATACCAGACTGCTATACGTGTGATTAATGCCTACAACAATGTAACCTTGACTGACCAGCTGCTCAACCTGGAACGTATTCTGATTTTCATACCCATGCAGACCATGAGAGAAAAGAACAACCGGATACTTGGCTTCGGCCTCAGACAACTGAGCTTCCTGTATCGCATGTGTTTTGACCTGACGCAGACTGGAAAATAAAAGCTTTGGCAGTTTCTGGCCCAGGCCGAGGCGGAGGGCATGCGCCCGCGCCAGAATTGGCTGGCCCGGCCGCTGGTCGTGCTGTTGCCCTTCCTCTGCCTGTCCCTTGGCGTCTTCGCGCTCACATTGCTCGTGCGCCCGCTCGGATTGGGCAGCCCGCCCGTGTGGATCGACGGCTTCCTGCCCTTGGTCCTGCTGCTGGTCGGCGTGCGCTACCTGATCGATCCTTCCTCCATCCACGGCACGCGTGCCGACGTCTCGCGTGGACTCGGCTTCGCTTTCATCGGCGTCTCCGCCGTCCTTCTCGTCCTCAAGTTCATCTAGTTCGTCACGGAGTAACCCCAATGCCGCTTCTCGAAGCCCGCAAGACCTACAGTAACGTGGAGGAACGTAGAAGTTCCACGATGTTATCGTGTGCAAGTTCCGACTCCTCTAATCGTGCCCACATGTTGAGAATCCACGCCCTGCTCCATCCTGTGTGTCCACCACCGTGTTCCAGTCTTCTGTCGAGTGTTACACGAGCTGCCTTGGCCAGGTCAGGCGTTGATTGCAACGTAATTTGCGTTCCAGGATGCAAAGCGAATAAATGGGAAATATGTCTGTGACCCGGTTCCAATTCATCATAATCGTTACTCCATTCTTGGATCTGGCCATGTTTGCCAATGGAGGTCTCCGGTATTTTGGTTAAAGCACTGCGGAGTACTTCTCCAAATTCCTGATCTTCTTGCAATATTCGGGTACTTTCAATGCAACGCGTGAAGAGTTCTCTAATAATCTTAGCGAAGGTCATGATCTCACACTGCCAAGAAAAGCCTCTAGCCAGGTGATGGTGCCCGTACCGCAAACCGACACAGGTAGGCGAGAAGAGTATTCTAAGGCGCGCGGAAGAACTCTCGTTAAGGAACTCGGCAAAATGACCCCGTAACTTCGGGAGAAGGGGTGCCCCGGTAGTGTGAATAGCACGAGGGGGCCGCAGTGAAAAGGCCCAAGCGACTGTTTAGCAAAAACACAGGTCTGTGCGAAGCCGTAAGGCGAAGTATACGGGCTGACGCCTGCCCGGTGCTGGAAGGTTAAGGGGAGTGGTTAGGAGCAATCCGAAGCTGTGAACCGAAGCCCCAGTAAACGGCGGCCGTAACTATAACGGTCCTAAGGTAGCGAAATTCCTTGTCAGGTAAATTCTGACCCGCACGAATGGCGTAACGACTTGGGCGCTGTCTCAACGAGAGATCCGGTGAAATTTTAATACCTGTGAAGATGCAGGTTACCCGCGACAAGACGGAAAGACCCCATGGAGCTTTACTGCAGCTTGATATTGAATTTGGGTACGATCTGTACAGGATAGGTGGGAGCCTTTGAAACGTGAGCGCCAGCTTGCGTGGAGGCAACGTTGGGATACCACCCTGATCGTATCTAGGTTCTAACCTGGTACCGTAATCCGGTGCGGGGACAGTGTCAGGTGGGCAGTTTGACTGGGGCGGTCGCCACCTAAAGAGTAACGGAGGCGCCCAAAGGTTCCCTCAGAATGGTTGGAAATCATTCGAAGAGTGCAAAGGCATAAGGGAGCTTGACTGCGAGACCTACAAGTCGAGCAGGGACGAAAGTCGGGCTTAGTGATCCGGTGGTACCGCATGGAAGGGCCATCGCTCAACGGATAAAAGCTACCCTGGGGATAACAGGCTTATCTCCCCCAAGAGTCCACATCGACGGGGAGGTTTGGCACCTCGATGTCGGCTCATCGCATCCTGGGGCTGAAGTAGGTCCCAAGGGTTACCATTCCACTAACAAGAATTGCGTTTAAATACGTAGTCGCCTTTGTGGTATTTGTTTCTCTTGTACTGTTATCCGCAGATAGCCGCAGACAATTGGGGCAAATGAATGATGCCATATTACGTGATATGAAATATGCAGCAACTGCGGTTGTTCAGGATCTTGATGAAGAGTACGTTACCTCTGAGAATATGGATCAGAATATGGCGCGTTATCATCATCTACTGGGTGTGAATGTGATTCTGCTGAATCGCAATGATACAGTCGTCGCTTCTGGTTTGAATACACTACAGGTGGGCGAGTATCTGGACATGGACAGATTCCGTCTTCTGAAGTCGAGGGATAACCTCATTCTGTTAAGTTCCGCA
>NZ_LFRE01000066.1:0-1316 GCF_001077515.1 Acinetobacter sp. VT 511
TGTTCAGCTTAAGAAGGTTGTTCTGTCATCGCAGTGCCCGTGTAAATAATCTTAGTCAATTTATAAAGAACCGAATTGAGGTGACGTAGGCAGATGATGACCGAGGAGATTCAGGAGCAATATGCGGACGAGCTAGAAGCTTTTCACATATGGATGAAGGACGCCGGATATACAGGCCATACAGTAAAATCATACACCGGTGACGTGGTGGAATTCCTGGTCTCCATTCAAGGAAAGTCACTGGAGCAGGTCAAAAAGCTGCATGTGTTGTCTTTTCTGTCCCGTGCCCGGGAGCGTGGGGTTAGTGATGCCACGAGAAATCGCAAACATGCGGCGGTGAACTGTTTTTACAAGTCCCTCATTGAACTCGAATTGTTAACCAATAATCCGGCGTTTGGGATCAAAAAATCCAAAACCGAAAAAAACCGTGCGCCCGTTTTCCTTGATGAAAGTGGGCTGACACGTTTTCTGGAGTCGGTAGAAGGCAATATTCGGATTGTTGACCACTTGCTCCAACATCTGAATCAAGTGACCTTGAATGCGTTCTACGCTTGCCCGATCATAGACGTTAGCATTGTAATAGAACATACATTTCATGGATTGGCCTGGTTTAATAATCAGATTAAAGTCATAGTTCGTTTGTTCATCTGCTTCTACATTCGTAATCCGAAGAGCTGTCTCTTCCTGATCCCCAAACTGTTCCATAATGCCCTGTACAGGATAATTCTCGAATATCAGGATATGATCAATCAAATTTTGCTTTTGCGATGTTTCTGCTTGAATCTCGTATAACGGATACGTGTCATGTGGATGCGAAGCGACAGCTTGTTCCTGATTCCGCTTCATAATCGCTGCAAATGTCTCGTTACCTTGAGTCTGAATGCGTACAGGAATGGTATTGATGAATAAACCAATGATTCGCTCCACTCCAACAATCGCCGATTCTTTCCGCTTGCGTTTTAGTTTTCGTTGCTATGTTTCGAAGAATATTATCTACGTTTGCATCTTCCTTAGGCGAGTAACAGTCAAAAACCTTACCGTGAATTAAAAAGTCAGGATTAGAAGTTGCCTTGATTCCATAGCCATTTCCGCCATTTATTTCGTCTAACATTTTGATTTCATAACCTTGTTCAGCTAAGAAGTCAGCAGTTTCATTTTGTTTCTTTATCCCATGAGAATCACCTACTCCATAATTTCCCGTTGGTTTGCTTCCCGAGGGTAGGGTAGGCTCAGTCATATCTCTATTACCTGTCCCGCCTTTCCCCTTCTCCGACTCCGGCTTTCCTCCGCCCGACCCAATGTCGTCCTTCGAACGT
>NZ_LFRE01000067.1:0-70797 GCF_001077515.1 Acinetobacter sp. VT 511
CAAACGCAAAGTCATACCAGTTGTGCTGGCGACCATAGCAAGAGTGAACCACCTGATCCCTTCCCGAACTCAGAAGTGAAACCTCTTAGCGCTGATGGTAGTGTGGGGTTTCCCATGTGAGAGTAAGTCATCGCCAGCTCATTATTCTAAAAACACCCCCTGTCAAATGGCAGGGGGTGTTTTTTTATGTAATTTTTTAATTTATTTCGAATTTTTAAAAGCAAATAAGATCATTTGATAAAAATAAGATACTAATTAATATTAATATTTAAAATGAATAGTTTAAATAGTGCATAAAAAGTACAAGGAATTGTATGTAATTTAACAAATCTATGTTATAAAAAAATAAAGCGGCATAAAAATTGCTTATAAAGCGCGGTTTGAATAATGAGGGGTAACAATGAAATTATCAGTGGGCTTAAAAGTTGCGAACTCGCTGTCATTAACTCCACAATTACAGCAAGCAATTCGATTATTGCAACTGTCGAGTCTGGAACTTGAACAGGAAATTCAGTTACAGCTAGATAGTAATCCTCTGCTGGAAAAAGTTGAAGAACAATCAAATTTAGAAAGTTTATCTACTTCTGAAGTTGAGCATGACCAAAAAGACTTAACCAATGAATTGAATGCAGATCATTTGCCTGATGATTTGCCTGTGGATACTGATTGGGATGATGTATATACCCATCAGCCCACTAGTTTAGGTGCAGCTGAATACGAAGAACGTGAGGATAATCGGCAGGGACATTTAAGCCTGCAGCAACATCTGATTGAACAGGTAAATCTTCTGCATTTTTCTAAAATTGATAAGTTGATTGCGCATTGTATTATTGACTCCTTAGATGATAAAGGCTTTCTTGAAGTCGAAATTTCGGAAATTACCACCTCAGTTCAACACTTGTTACAAAGCATGGGCTATGAGGAGGAAATTGAAGATGATGAAGTCCTTGTAGTACTCAAACATATTCAACGATTAGAGCCTATTGGTGTCGGTTCGCGCAATTTGGCTGAATGCCTGATGGTTCAGCTGGATAATTTGTCCGCTTCCACACCTTGTCGTAATGATGCGATCAAGCTGCTACAACACTATGAACTGCTCATTACCAATGAATTACCTCGGCTGATTAAGCAAACTGGTTTGAATCCAGATCAGTTGCGCTGTGCAGTAGATTTACTTAAAACATTAAAACCCCATCCTGGTCTGGAATTTGAAGATCGCGAATCTGATTATCAGGTGCCCGATGTTGTCGTGTTGAAAAAGAATGACTGCTGGCAGGTAATGTTGAATCCTGACGTGATGCCAAAACTACGTGTAAATTCTTTTTATGCCAATATGATCCGTCGTGCTGATCAAAGTGATGACAATCAATATTTAAGAAACCAGATGCTGGAAGCAAAAAATTTCATTAAAAGTATCGATGAACGTCATAAGACTTTGTTAAAAGTAGCCACTTGTATTGTCGAACACCAAAAAGCTTTTTTAGAAATTGGTGCTGAAGGGATGAAACCTCTAGTATTACGTGATATTGCTGAAGAAGTTGAACTTCATGAATCTACTGTTTCTCGGGTAACAACCAATAAATACATGCTGACACCGCGTGGCCTTTTTGAATTGAAATATTTCTTTTCCAGTCATGTCGGTACGACTTCGGGTGGGGAAGCATCTTCAACTGCGATTCGTGCCAAGATTAAGAAATTGATTTCTGAGGAAAATATACGTAAGCCGTTGTCGGATAATGCAATTGCCAATATGTTAAAAGAGGAAGGTATTGATGTAGCAAGACGTACAGTCGCTAAATATCGTGAATCGTTACATATTCCTTCATCTTCTGAACGAAAGGTCTTGATCTAAGTTTTAAAATCTGACTATTCTAGAGATTCATCATGACACTATGATGAATCTCTTTTTCTTTTGAGGAACCGTAAAATGATTTGATCCAATTTCTGAACTGTAACCTTGCATTGGTTATTGTCATCGAATCATTTGACTGTGACTCGTCTAATCCTAACGAAGTTGAGGGATAGAACTATGCAAATAACAATTCGTGGACATCATTTATCTATTACGCCAGCAATTGAAGATACTATAAAAACAAAGTTCCAGCAGATGACTAAACATCTGGATCAAGTGAACAGTATGCAGGTTAAACTTTCAAAAGATCATCAGATTGATAAGCGCTCTAAAAAAGGAAGCAGTAATCATATTGCGGAAGCAATTATCAGATTACCGGGAATCGAATTTTTTGCGCATGCCAATGCCGATGATATGTATACCTCGATCAAGCTTTTGACAGAAAAATTAAAAAAACAAATTGATCGATATCGAAAAATGAACCTGGATTATCAGCCATTGGCTTTATAATCGGGCAGAATGGAAAAAGAGGTTTTTAAAAGCCTCTTTTTTTATATATATAATGTATGTGACTAATGAATTATTTTTTTTATTTATAGTAAAATGATCCGTTTTACACCCTTAGTCCTATAAGAGGTCTTGTGATGAATAATGAACAGCTCGCTGAAATCTTAAAAGCCGCGTTCCCAGAGGCTGACATTGCTGTGAGTGGTCAGGGCGGCAAATATGATCTCCGTATTGTGGATGATCAATTCGATGGTAAGCGACCAGTTGCTCGACAACAAGCTGTTTATGCTCCTCTCAATTCTTATATCGCCAGTGGTGAAGTCCATGCCGTAACAATTCGCGCAATGACCAAAGAAGAATGGCGCAAAGCAAGCTTATTTGGAGCTTAATAGATTAATGGATAAATTTTTAATTCAGGGCGGCAATAAGCTCGAAGGTGAAGTGCGTATTTCCGGTGCGAAAAACGCAGCACTTCCACTACTGGCTGCAATGATTCTTGCAGATACTCCTATTACCTTGACCAATGTGCCTAATCTGAAAGATGTAAACACACTGGTTAAACTTATTGCCGGTCTCGGGATCACCATGAAATATGAAGGTGATACTGTTGTTGCGGATACTTCAACCCTGGATAACCAGTTTGCACCATATGAGTTGGTAAAAACCATGCGTGCATCCATTTTGGTGCTTGGTCCATTGCTGGCGCGCTACGGTAGTGCACAGGTGTCTTTACCTGGCGGTTGTGCAATTGGTTCTCGTCCTGTGGATCAGCATTTAAAAGCTTTGGAAGCGCTTGGTGCTGAAATTCAGGTTGAAGCTGGTTATGTCCATGCCAAAGTTGATGGTCGTCTGAAAGGTGGCGAAGTTGTCTTTGACATGGTGACCGTGGGTGGTACCGAAAATATTCTGATGGCGGCTGTGCTGGCAGATGGCGTAACGACAATCCGTAATGCAGCACGTGAACCTGAAATTACCGATCTTGCGCAAATGCTGATTAAAATGGGTGCCAAGATTGAAGGTTTAGACACAGATACGCTGATTGTCACTGGTGTTGAAAGCCTACATGGCTGTGAATATGCTGTGGTTGCTGACCGTATTGAAACTGGTTCATATTTAGCTGCTGCTGCAATTACTGGTGGTAAAGTAAAAACAACGAATACAGATCCAAACCTGCTTGAATCAGTATTGGAAAAATTTGAAGAAATGGGTGCAGAAGTTACACGTGGTGACGACTGGATCGAACTGGATATGATGGGTAAACGTCCGAAAGCTGTCAGCTTCCGTACTTTGCCGCATCCAGAATTTCCAACAGATATGCAGGCTCAGCTAATGGCAGTGAATGCAATTGGCCGCGGTTTTGCGACAATTTCCGAAACGATTTTTGAAAACCGTTTCATGCATGTTCCTGAATTGGCTCGTATGGGGGCAAATATTCAGGTTGAAGGTAATGATGCTGTGGTGACTGGTGTGGAAAAACTTTCTGCAGCACCAGTGATGGCGACAGATTTACGTGCTTCATTCTCTTTGGTATTGGCAGCGCTTGCCGCTGAAGGGGAAACAGTGATTGACCGTATCTATCATATTGACCGCGGTTATGAAGATGTCGAAGCGAAGTTACAAGGTTTAGGCGCCCAAATTAAGCGAGTAAGTTAATGAGCGATATGAGAAACGATGATCCAAACTTTGACGTAATGGGCAATTTTGATCATGGTTTAACTTTAGCATTAAGTAAGGGCCGTATTTTAAAAGAAACTCTACCGTTACTTGAAACGGCAGGTATTAACCTGCTGGAAGACCCGGATAAGTCTCGAAAGCTAATTTTCCCGACAACCCATAAACACGTTCGTATTCTGATTTTACGTGCTTCTGATGTGCCAACCTATGTTGAAAATGGCGCAGCAGACATCGGTGTGGCAGGTAAAGATGTGTTGATGGAGCATGGCGCGCAAAATGTCTATGAGCCATTAGATCTAAAAATTGCCAACTGTAAACTGATGACAGCAGGCAAGGTTGGTATGGAACGTCCGAAAGGCCGTCTTAAAATTGCGACTAAGTATGTGAATTTAACCCGTCAATATTATGCAAGCCTAGGTGAGCAGGTTGATGTGATCAAGCTTTATGGTTCTATGGAACTTGCACCATTGGTGGGTCTGGGTGATTATATTGTTGACGTTGTCGATACAGGCAATACACTTCGTGCTAACGGTCTTGAGCCACTGGAAGAGATCTGTAAAGTATCTTCACGTTTGATCGTCAATAAAGCCAGCTTTAAGCGTAAACAAGCGTTGTTAAATCCAATTTTGGCACAGCTTGAACAAGCGGTTGAAGCACGTGAACAAGCGAAAAAAGCTTAATTTTTATTGTTCTAAAAGACCGTCTGCAAGGACGGTTTTTTTATATTCAGAATTTGATAGAGAGTTTAGAGAAATCATTAATTTTGTCGAATGCTATTTTCAATAAAACTCATGCTCAAGAAAGTAGATAGATAACCACAAAGCCTGTTAAAACAGGTAAACTAATCTTTTCCATATCAACCTTGTGGGTAAATTGATGCGACGTTTATCGACTCAAGATCAAAACTTCAAGCAGGTATTTGCTGACTTGTTAGCTTTTGAAACAGTGAGTGATCCTGAACTTTTAAAAACCGTAGATCAAATCATTGCTGATGTGCGTCAGCATGGTGATGCTCATGTTCTTAAACTTACTCAGCAGTTCGATCGACATCCAGCGCATCAATTTTCAGATCTGGAACTGACTCAAGAACAATTGAAAGCTGCCTTTGATGGTTTAACAGTTGAAGTGCGTGAAGCTTTAGAACTCGCTGCCAACCGTGTACGTGAATTCCACCAAGCACAAAAGCAAGATGGCTGGACCTATGTCGATGCTTTAGGTAATACCTTAGGTCAAAAAGTCACACCGCTGGATCGTGTGGGTATTTATGTACCGGGCGGTTTGGCATCGTATCCATCTTCAGTATTGATGAATGCAGTACCTGCCCATGTTGCAGGTGTACCTGAAATTATCATGGTGGTTCCTGCACCAAATGGTGAATTGAATCCATTGGTATTGGCTGCTGCATATTTGGCGGGCGTAACACGTGTCTTTACCATTGGTGGTGCGCAAGCAGTTGCAGCATTAGCTTATGGTACAGAAAGCATTCCATCTGTAGATAAAGTCACAGGCCCGGGTAACCGTTTCGTTGCTGCGGCAAAACGTGCGGTATTTGGTCAAGTCGGTATCGATATGATTGCCGGACCTTCTGAAATTCTAGTGTATGCGGAAGGTGAAAATAATGCTGAGTGGCTGGCAATGGATTTATTGTCACAAGCTGAGCATGACACGGTTGCGCAAGCAGTATTCATTACACCTGATGAAGCGTTGTTGAATGCAGTTGGTGAATGGATTGAAAAACACTTAGAAGCTTTACCAAAAGCTGAGATCGCACGTACGTCTATCGAGAACCGTGGTGCACTGGTATTAGTGAAAGATCGTGCTGAAGGTGCTGAACTGATTAACCAAGTCGCGCCTGAACACTTAATGCTTTGTTTAGACGAAGCAGAAAAAATGGCTGAAGATATTCGTCATGCAGGTGCCATTTTCATGGGTCGTTATACGCCTGAAGCGATTGGTGACTACTGTGCAGGTCCAAACCACGTATTGCCAACCTCAGGTACAGCACGTTTTTCATCACCACTTGGTGTATATGATTTCCAAAAACGTTCAAGCCTGATTATGTGCTCTGAACAAGGTGTGAAAACTTTAGCGCAAACTGCTGATATCTTGGCGCAAGAAGAAAATCTTGATGCACATGCACGTTCTGCACGTTATCGTTATCAGTAATTAAAAATATAAAACCTCTCCCTAACCCTCACTTGTGCTTCATTTTAAAGCAGTGCTTTAAAACTTGCTCAGGAGAGGGAGATTACATGATTGAATTAATTATCTAGTAAAGCAATATGTAAGAGTTTGGAGATCCCTCTCCCTTCGGGAGGGGTTAGGAGAGGGCTAATAAGAGAACAAAGATGTCAAAGATCACTACAGAACAAATGCGTTTTTGGAGTCCTGAAGTACGTGAGTTAGAACCGTACACACCGGGTGAACAACCAAAAATCCAAAATCTTTTAAAATTAAATACCAACGAAAATCCATATCCACCGTCACCAAAAGTGGTGGAAGCGGTGCAGAAGGTTTTAGCCAATGGTGCAGATGTTTTACGTTTGTATCCTGATCCTGATGCCTCTGAACTGAAGCACGCAATTGCGAAACAGCAAAGTGTGCCAGTTGAGCAAGTCTTTGTCGGCAATGGTTCGGATGAAGTCTTAGCGCATATTTTCAAAGCATTCTTCGTTCAAGAATTGCCATTGCTCTATCCAGATATCACCTACAGTTTCTATCCGGTTTATAGTCAGTTCTTTGGTGTCGAAACTAAAGTATTGCCGCTCAATGATGATTTTGAAATTGTAGTGGCTGACTATAAACAGCCAAATGGTGGCATCATTATTACCAATCCAAATGCACCAACCAGTATTGCACTGGGTTTATCTGCAATTGAAGAAGTGCTTCAAGCTAATCCAAATTCGGTTGTGGTGATTGACGAAGCCTATGTGGACTTTGGTGCAGAATCAGCGGTGGCGTTGGTTGAGAAATACGACAATTTGGTGGTATGCCAAACGACGTCTAAGTCCCGCTCATTAGCAGGTCTACGGGTTGGTTTTGCGATTGCGCAGCCACATTTAATTGCAGCATTGGAAGCGGTTAAAAACAGCTTTAACTCTTATCCAATGGATCGTTTTGCCATTGCAGCAGCAGTAGCTTCCTTTGAAGACCAAGCTTACTTTGAAGCGCAAAATGCCAAAGTGATAGCGAGCCGTGAGAAATTGACAGCACAGTTAAAAGAACTTGGATTTAAAGTTTTACCATCGGCTGCCAATTTCATTTTTGCATCATTGCCAAGCAAAGATGCAGGTGAGTTAGCAGCTGAATTACGTGAACATGGTATTATCGTGCGCTATTTTAATAAGCCACGTATCAATCAGTTCTTACGTATTACTATTGGTACAGATGAGCAGAATCAACGTTTGATTGATACATTGAAAAATGAGATTTTGATTTAAGTGAATCTATCCCTTGCGGAGCAATGCTCCTCAAGGGGAGAGATTCATAAAAAAACGACTCAATTGAGTCGTTTTTTTATTTATTCAGGTGTGTACCAAGTATTGAGTAGATTCAACATCGCTTCGACTTTATCAAAACATTCCTGATATTCGGCATCGCAGTCTGATGAAATGGTAATCCCCCCACCAGCCCATAGTGACACCTCATTTTGGTATTTCTGTATTGAACGGATCAGAATATTCCAGGAACCAGTGCCATCAAAATTAAAATATCCCATTGAGCCACAATACGCTCCACGTGGTGCGTCTTCTAGTTCTTCAATAATCTGCATAGCACGGATTTTAGGTGCACCAGTAATAGATCCGCCAGGAAGGGCAGACATTAAAACATCAAATGGATTTACATCTTTTTTTAATGTAGCTTGTACTTCACTGACCATATGATGGACTTGATTAAAGCTTTCAATATTAAACAGCTTTGGTGTTTTAACTGAACCAGTTTCCGCATAAATACTCAAATCATTACGCAATAAATCCACGATCATCACATTTTCAGCTTGATCTTTTTCAGAATTTTTTAAAGTCTGTTTGGATTGCTCATCCAATATTGGATCTGTATAACGCGGCATCGTGCCTTTGATCGGTTTGGTAATAATCCGTCGCTCAGATTGAAAATCAATAAACAGTTCGGGTGAACAACTTAACAGCTCAAACTCTCCTACGCGTAAATAACCAGCATAAGGTGCATTGGTTAGTTGCCAAAATTGTTCTGCTGTAGCTAACACCGAGCCTTTAGCTTGTGCTGAAAATTCTTGAGTCAGATTGATCTGATAACAGTCACCAGCTTTGATATATTCCTGAACCTGACTGAAAGCCTCCTGATAAGCTGATTTATTCCAACGCGCTGTACATGGAGAAACTAAATTAAATTCAGACTTATCCTGGAATTGATCAAGTAAAGCCTGAATCTGCTGAAAAATATGTTCCGCTTGAGGATCACTACTCTTAAAAATCCATCCTTCACGACCAAGTTCTAAATAAGTAGAGAATTGCCCAATAAAAAGTGCTGGCTGCTGGCGCTGTCTATAATGAACTTGCTGCTGAGCTGCGTAGTCATAAGAAATGAATCCGACAAAGCCGCCATTAAATCTTGTAGAGTCCGAGATTGATTTAGACGTGAAATTAACAGTTAAATCTGGCGCAACGACTTCATAATGATTAAAAGAAACAGCCTGATAAGTTTGTATAATATCATCCTGCATAACTGTATAACGTTCAGCACAGCAGGCAATAAATGGCGTACCGTTGTCATATAAATATACAGCATGATCCAAGGAGCTCAATGCTTCCAAGATGGCATGTGGAGAAGTATTTGAAGCAGACAGGAGATGTTGATAAGTTGGGCTATGCATTCAGTTTAAAGCATTCAAGAGACTGAGATGATTCTATCTCAATTATCAAGAAAAATGAGGTAGAACTTGTATATACCGTTTATCGGTGAATAACGAAATGCGACCAACAACAGTTGAACAAAAAATGACACACGGCTAATTTAGGGGGGCGAGCAAATCACTCAAGGATTAATTGTTCGTGCTGTCGTAAAATAAAAATACATCATGGACAAAGAGTGATTCACAACCAAAAAAAATAATACTCTTGGGAGAGTACGAATGAAAAAATTCACTAAATTAGCTTTAATTTCTTCAATGGCAATCAGCGCAAATGCGATGGCAATGCAAGCCATGGACGATTCTGCACTTAGCGCAACTACAGGTCAAGATGGTTTGAATATCGGGATCGGTATCTCTAAAATCGAAATTAATAAATTATTTATCCATGATAATGATGGTTTGGCAGGTGGTTATAAAGAGCTTCAAGCTGATGGTGTTACACTTGTAGATAAAACTGCTGCTGCTGGTGCTATTTATATTAAAGGGAATGGTATTTCTGAGAAAGATAAAGATGGCAATGAGACTAACCTTGTAATAAATAAGGGTATTGTAATTGGTGCAAACTATGATGAAAATGGTAAATACCTTCTTCAATCACGTAATTTGGCTGACTTGGTAATTGATTCAGATGCAGGTGACGGTAATCCATTTATCAACATTGCAGCAAAAGTTTCAGGCTTAGATATCCATATTGGTGAGATTGGTGTAGTTGCGTCAGCTGCTAAACCAGCAGCTAACGCTGCGAATATCCAACGTGGTAGTACAGGTAAAGAAAACGCGATTTTATCAGGTCTTTCTATAAAAACTGGTCAAATGACTGCAAATATTCAATTAGGTGCTGCTCCGCAAGGTGCAATGATCAAGTTGAATACTACTATGATGGGTGGTTTAGAAATTAAAAATTTAGGTATTCTTGATAACTCAACGCTTGATAAGGTAGTTGTTCCTGCTGCTCTTTCACCGACTCAAGCCGATATCGTTACAACTAAGGCTGGTGAAATCTTTATTGAAAGTATTAAAGTGACAGATACTAACAGCAAAAATTTAACTTTGAATCAAAACATTAATGTATTCGGTGAATCAGCTGCAAACAAAGGTTTTATTCGTATTGTCAGCACAAGCGGTGCACATGATACCTACGTGTCAGGTATCCACTTAGGCAGCCGTGGTGCAGCCTCTATTGGTGATGTAGAAGTTCAGGGCATGCAAACTTACTATAGCCCATCACAAGGTACTTATAATCCAGGTGCAATCATTACTATTGCGGGCCATTAAGTCTAATCAAAAAAAGCGCGTGTTTACACGCGCTTTTTTTTGACTTTATCATTTATCTAAAAAAATAAAAAAAGACTGTATTTTTTTGAAAAAGAAGGTATCTTTCTAGTTACAAGGAAGTAGGGTGAAAACTCTATAAAAAGAATAATCAGGCGCATCATGCCGATGATAAGAAAAGTAAAAAAATATGTTAGAGATCGCGTTGGGCTCGGCATTGATCTACTACGCTGCCAAAGAAGCCTTTGATATAAAGGAACAACCCGCTGAAACAGTTCGCTATACCGAAACCCTAGACTCCCGTCAGGATTCTTTTGTACGTATGCATCGTGAGCCCGTGCGGATTAAACCTGCCTTACAGGATCAATTTAGGGGAATTGTTAGACAAGCTTTTGACTACAGTTGTGGCTCGGCAGCGCTTACGACCTTATTGAATGGTTATGTAGGTACGCAACTGGATGAGCAGCAAGTAATGAATGGCTTAATGCAATTTGGTGAAACAGATAAGATTGTTGAACGCCGTAGCTTTTCTCTTCTGGATATGAAACGTTTTGTAGCCGCTTTGGGCTTGGAAAGTGGAGGCTATAGAGGAGAATTTGAAGACTTGGTCAAACAAGGGCAGCCGGCTATTGTTCCTATTTCTTATGCAGGATTTAAACATTTTGTTGTCTACAAAGCATATAAAGATGGGCGTGTTTATGTCGCGGATCCAGCACTCGGTAATATTAGTTTTGATGAACAACGTTTTAAACAGGTCTGGGAAAATAATACGCTGTATTTAATCAATGTGCCTGAACAATATCGTAAAAATTTCTTAGCACTCCAAGATTCAGATATGCGCCATGTTGAGGATGCCACGATTAACCGTTATGCGTTGGTAGATTTTCAATATCCACAGTTCTATATGGAAAAAATCGCGGATAAGGCATCTACAATTCGTCTGGATACCAATATGAATCCGGAGTCCGCTTCCTATGGGAAGCCAACCTATAACTTCTTAAGACTTTATTATAAGAGCAAGTAAAAGCGAATTAAAAAACTGAATTAGAAAAATAAAAATGGTGGGATGCAACATGAAACGTGAATGGATGAACAAAACTCTCTTGGCACTTAGTGTTCAAATGGTCATGGGGGCAGCATATGCTGCAGGTGAGCCGGCATTAGGGGAATACGAGGAAGTCGTAGAAGTAGAAGAAACTGTTGCTGAATCTGTAGCTGAACCTGAATTAGGTGGATATGAGCAAATCATTGAGACAGAGGAGAAAACAGCAGAATCTACACAACCAACTACCGTAGAACAACGAGTTACAGAGCCAGTACAAGCTTCATCTGCATTACAACAGCGTGAAGGGGATGCATCTCAAGAAACGAATCTTGAGGAGGTCTTTACTTCAAATGAGCGTCAGTATTCACTTATTAAGCAAGGTGAAATTTCATCGTATTATGATATTGACTATACCTATTATCGCGATACTCAGCTAGATCTAGAAATGGCACAAGGCCAGCTGTATCAGTTACGTGTTCAGGAAAATGCAACCCATACGCTGACTAACACATTCACTGCTCAATATGGTTTAAAAGATAACTTAACCTTAACTGCGTCTTTACCGCTGGTGACTAAAACAGATTTACTGAAAGATACGTCTACAGCAGGTTTAGGTGATATAAGTCTTGGGGCGCGTTGGGAACCATTTCCATTAAAAGCAGGACGTCTGCCACTCATTTTATTTGGTAATCTTTCCACTAAGACCGGTGATAGTCCATATGAAATTAATGCGGCTGATGATTTATCCACAGGTAAGGGCTATTACGCTGTAGGCGTGGGAGCAAGTACCCGTAAATATATTGATCCAGTCGTATTGTTTGCTTCTGTTTCTGCCAATTATGGATTTAAAGTAACTGACTTAAATCAGCGTCGGGGTTACCGTGTAATTGATGAATTTGAACCCGGAATCAGTGGTGGTTTTGCTTTTGGTTTTGCTTATTCCTTTAATTACGATGTCTCAATGACAATGTCCTATCAGCAAAGCTTTAATACTGGTTCAGAGTTCAGATATTCAAGTGGTGAAAGTTACTCGCCAGCAGATCAAACCAGTTCAACCTTTGCAATTTCCCTCGGGGTACGTATCTCTCCTGAAACAATTGTCAACGGTACTGTAGGGCTAGGATTAACAGAAGATGCACCTGATGTCTCGCTTGGTCTATCTTTCCCACTGGATATTTTAGGTTTTGGTAAGAAAATTCGCTAAGGGGCTGTCTTATGAGACAAATTCGACTCAGCCCGTTAGTGAGTGCCATTCTTTTAACGGGTTGTTCAGGTGCAGCATTTGCACAATTAGGAACAAATTTATCGGTTGACCTGCGCTCGCTTTCACTAGGTAATGCAGTCACTGCAGATCCGCCAGGAGTTAATGCTGTTCATTTTAACCCGGCAGGTTTGACTAAAATTCAGGGCTTACAAACTGAGCAGCAGATTATTATTGCTAATTTTGATATTGGACGTGAGTTCAGTGTCCCTGCTGGTTATAACGTTTTCGGTTATTCAGATGATCCTTTGGTTTGTAATGATGGACCAGAGGTTAATTCAGATCTATGTACTGATTTTAAAGATGGGCCAATCAGAGGTGATGTTGAATACGTTAGCTTATATGTACCTATTTTAAAAAAGATGGTGGATCTGGGTGAAGGGATGCCAGTGGCTGCACCCACTATGGGGATTGCCTATAATCCACCAGGCTCCAAAGCAACTTATGCGACAGCTGTATATGCACCTCTTATGGCGGGTTTTGGTGCTGAAAGTGGTAATCCTGCAAACTATATGGGGCAGCAGGTTGCACTTGAGCGGATTACCTATCTGTCACCTTCGGTAGGCTATCAGGTCAGTGATACGCTTTCGATTGGAGGTGGTGTCGGAATGTCATATCAAGCGATGGGTATGAAAACCGACTTACGTTTTCCGAATGAACTCATCGGTATGCTGAGAATGATCGATGAAGTGGTATGTACACCATTTAAGGAAAACTCGGACATTATCACCGATATTCTTTTACTCGGGATGTGTAATGCTCAAGAAGGAATGAATCCATTTGGCAAATTCGGTCAAATGCAACTTGGATTGGAACAATCCCTGAGCCCGAGTTATAACTTGGGTGTACTATGGGAACCTACTGAAGATTTCAGTTTTGGTATGGTCTACCAAAGTTCAGCAAAAATGCGCCTTAAGGGTAAATATCACATTGATAATGCCAGAGCGCCGCAGGAGATGATCAAGGGCTTGATGTCTTCTCCGACAGGGCAGATTCTTGCAGCGATTCTCGGATTCCCAAATTCTGTCCCATCGAGTGAATCTGGTTTGGTATCCATGGATCTGGAATTTCCTGCACATTTTCAGGCAGGGATGAAATATAAATTATTGCCTGATTTACAAGTTAATTTTGATGTGGGTTGGACAGATTATAAAGCCTGGGACAAATTCCGTTTCGAATTTGATCGTCAAATTTCAGCATTGAAAATTGCCAAACTTTTATCTGCAAATGTTACCGATACTTCATTAGCATTACCCCTTGAGTTTACCTCGCCATGGAGTTGGGGAATCGGGTTTGAATACTCAGCAACAGACCGATTGAAGCTGCGTGCGGGTTATGAACCACGTTCGAGTGCTATTCCTGATAACAAGCGTAATACGATGGTGCCGATCAATAATGCTCAATTATTTGGCCTAGGTGTAGGCTACAAGTTTGATGCAGACACAGATCTCGATTTATCTATTGGTTTCTTACGCAGTAAGGATTACATCCCGGCTAATACCAGTAGCCTTTCAAACCAGACAGGTGTTAACAACTTATTATTAAACCCATATGCGGGGTTAAATGTTAAAACAGATACTAAAATCACAATTTTAGGACTTAACTATAGAACAAGATGGTAGGCATATCAGGATGATAGGATATTTATGGCTAAGGATGATAGTTGTGTTGACAACGGCACAATTAGGGAATGTCTATGCCGGTACATTTCATACGATTATTGGTCCAGATGGCCGACCGATGGTAGTACAAAAAAATAATATTCAAACTAAAAAGGTCTTAGAATCAAATCAGAAAAATCAGATTTTATATCCTCAATCTCAGGTCATGACTGCCCCCCCTAAACTTCAAAGCAGTCAAATCGTTAGAGAACAGAGAATTAAACAGAATAATCCAATTGAAGATAAAAACAACTTATCTCATTCTGGGATTATTAATAAAACAGATACTTTATCTTCTTCTATTTTTACCAAAGAGATTTTAAAGACTAGATCGACCAACACCTTAAAACAGAATGTTAATAATTCCATTGAACCTATTGTAGACCAGCAATCTGTTCTTAAAACTGAAGATTTCCAGCCAACATCAGCCGAAAATTTAAAAAAGCGCCTTGATGATCAAAATGATATTTTGGAAATAGAAGGAAACCAATACGTCAAAAATGAAGTACTTGAGGAAAAAGAATTTAATCTGGATGGTAAAAAACGCTTCTATACCATGCCGGAAGGTATAATTGATACTAAAAATGGAGCAACACGCCTGCAAACGGTTCAACGTGAAAAAGGTATTGGACAATCGGTTATGCAGGCTTTATTTAAGAAAAATAGGGCTACTGGGCAGGATACTCCTCTCATTCTAGCTGTTACCTACTACCGTATTTCTGCAGAAACTGCTTCTGAGGGAATGGGACGGACCTGTTTTCAGGATAAAAAACTTAAAAAGGCCAAGGATATTGCATTAGATACTCAGGTCAATCTCTGGCCTCGAGCACCTTTAAAGGATGAATTTGACTTTGAAGTGGTGAAGTTAAAACAACCTTTACAAAATATTCAGATTCAATCTTATGCATCCCGTCAAAAAGACCCTACTTTTTATTGGCCTTTTGCAGTGTTCTTGGATGAAAAAGGTTGTATTCTGGAAGGAGCTGGTGGATTTAAAAATAATGATTCAGCATCGGATTACCTGAAATATGAAAATATTGAAGGCATGATACAGGTACCACGTAATAGCCACTATTTATTATTAACGCCATTGGCCTCAGCAATTGATGTTGAGGAACGGGTATTAAGTAATCAGGGACAATTAAAATTAATAGGTGTCCGTTAAGGATAACGATATGAGCATCATGATGAATAAGAATAAAATACTATTACCTTTTGCATTCTTAGCTATGGCAATCATACTGCAAGGATGTGGCGGTGAAAGCGCGGATGTTATTCCAGAAAAATATGATAGTAGTACAGTCAATGGGGCCTGTATTGGCACAAATTCGGGTTGTATTGAATTTGCTTTAGATTATCCATTACAAACTTTAGATTTTTATTGTGGTGATGATACAAAGCAAACATTTGTCACAACCTATGATGTAGATAAGGGTGTGGCAACAGGTGCCTGTAAAGTAGGCCAGTCAATTACTTTCTATATTCTAGGTAAAGATGGAAGACGCGTAGATTTGGGTTCATTCTCAATGAATAGGATTGGTAATGTTACATCTAAATCTCATTATCCACGTATGAATTTATTGGATATCGCTGAGGGCATCCGTAACACCAACTCAGCAGGTGATCTGTCTCAATATGATATTGCTATTCGCTTAGTCCAGTTAATTCAAGCCATGGGTTTAAATACTGATCAATTACGATCAGCAACGGAAATCTATCCTGTTGCGATAAATGAAGATATTCGAGCTGGACTTGATCAATTAGATGAAGATATTACTGTTGAAAAAATTAAGACTTTATCTGATCAGGATTTTGATGCCTTACTGAAAAAATGGTTGGGACCAACAACGATTACTAAAGAACAGGCCGAACAGGTACTTCAAGCATTATTAAATATTTCAAATGCTGCTGTTTATCAGCCAGAATTTTCCCTGTTTTCTACTGAATCCTTAGGTAGTTATGTTACCGGTTCAGAAGGGTTAGTAGGATGCAGTAATCTTAACCGAGAATGCTCGCTAGCAGATACTGACCTGACACATATCTTGGGTCACTTTATATTGATGACAGACCGTCAGGGGATGACTTTCGGCAGTGGCTTACAGTGGAAAGGCAAAATAGAAAGCACAACCCAGAATCCTGGTGATTTCACCACGATAGGTGGACTGAATGCTCATTTAATTCGTAGTATTAAACCTGTACAAATGACTGCTGATGCCCAAAATTCATGGATTAACCCGGAAACAAAACAAATTGCCAATACACCAGGTTATTTATTTAGAGTAGGTGACTCTACTACCGAGAAACTCAAGATAGAACAAGGTCGCTTATATAATGATTATATGATTGCTGGTAAAGAGCGTTTTTATAAGGTTTTGACCGGTAAGAGCGTGAGTTATAAATTAAACGAAAGTGAAAAGCGTGAGCTAGGTCTATGGCAGCAAACCGGGGGGGCGCTGAATTTTGCTGGTACGATGGATCTTTATAAAATCTATCCAATTACACATTTAGACCGTAGGGTATTTAAAACTCAAAATAATGTAAGAAATCAAGAAAGTTATTTTTTCCCACTGTATGGAAATTTAAAATTTACCTTAACAAATGATTCAAACAGAATAATTAATTTGGGTATTGTGATTGATGAAAATGGTGATATTCGTACGAATATTAAACCTGCTACAGCAAAAGTTGATGAATGTAGTGCTGAATATAATCCATCTACAATGCAAACAACCTATTTGGTCGAGGATTCTGAAGATGAGGATGCGGTAGAAACAGTACAACAATATCGTATTGGAACCGTTTCACGTGCCTTTGTACCTGCAGTAGTAAGAAAGAAAACAGACAATACACTTTCTATTCGTATGGTTTTCGCTAATGAGGAATTAGGCGATTTGAACGGCGCTCTCATTGGTATGAACTCCACCATCAAGACCTCAACTGATGGTTCTTCCGAATCCATAGTGGTAGGAGGAGCATTAGTGAATTTGACTGATTTATTTAATGTGAGAGTAACAGGTGACGGTACGAATACTCCTAAACCGACGATCAGTTTGACAGACTCTGAAGGGAATACGGTAAAATGGGCAAATAGCTTTGCTAGCTTTAGCCAAGTTTATGGTAAACAGAATCCTTCTGATGAAAGTGTTAAGAGATTATCCAAACTTGCAGGAGGTACAGTTAATCTTGCCGCTGCTGACTGCTATAAAGTAAAAGCGAAATCTTAATAAAAGAATTTTCAATAAAAAACCAGTCGTATTGACTGGTTTTTTATTATTTGGTTCAGCTATTTTCCAGACTGGCCATGTTGTTACATGAACCCTTCAAGCGGAAGCCAAGACACAAACTTTAACAGGGCTTTTTGATGCCATTTCATTTTCGGTTCTTTGGTCAAAGTTTTAATTTCACCATCCGGTTGCTGGATCTTCCAGTTGATATTCTGATTGGCATCTAATACCAGCTTATAAGCATATTTACTCAAGTTCTGATCCATGGTTTTATGCACAGCTTGTGCTAAGGAAGGGCTATTGAGTAATACACCAATCTCTGTATTTAGATAGGCTGAACGCGGGTCGAAATTAAATGAACCAATAAACACCTGTTTCTCATCTAAGGCCATCAGTTTTGCGTGTAAACTGGAACGACTCAGACCTTTCAAGCTCACTTTAGCCTTGTCAGCAATTTCCTTGGTATTGGCATTCAGGTTTGCTGCATCTGGCGCCGCTAGAAATTCGTACAACTGTACATCATGTTCCAGTAAATCTTTACGGTACTTAGAATAAAAAGCATGCACAACAGGAACATCATTGGCTTTATAAGAATTGGTGAGTACTCGAATCTTTATATCTTTCTGAGCCAGACTTTTGAGCCGTTCTGCACCTTCTTTTTCTGGTACAAAATAAGCAGAGACAATATCTACACTTTGTTCAGGTTTTTCCAGATGTTGTAACAACTGGAAATTGAGGTGTTCTTCTTTCTTTGCCTTGGACCTGATCTTGGTGGGAGGGTCTTTGACTACTTCTGCTTCAACCCAATCCAGCTGGATATTATGATCAAGCCATTTATCAAAAGCCTTAGACCTGTTAGCTAAGTCGAGGTAGTTTTGTACTCGTGGGTCATCCTGATGTGCTTTTAGCTGCTGTTTAAGGCTTTCAAAGCGTAGGCTATGGTGACGTGGATTAACAATATTCCGCACTGGATAGGCATAGTCATCATTCCAGTATTCATCAAAGGAATGGATAATCTCATCTGAGGCGGCACCAACCAGCAACACATCTACATCGGAAAATTGATAGGCATCACTTACATTGTAATACTGATTGCTCATATTACGTCCGCCAATCAAGGCAATCTGATTATCTGCAATAAAGCTCTTGTTGTGCATACGACGATTGATACGTTTCAAATCCAGTACCATATCCATGGCACGATGCTGGCGGAAGCGATAGGGATTATATAAGCGAACATCGATATTTTGATGCTGATCCAGTGCCAGATAAATGCCTTCCATCTTCTTGGCATTGTTGTCATCAATCAGGAGGCGGACCTTCACTCCACGGTCGGCGGCCTGAATAATGCCATTTAAGGCCAGTGCGCCAATCCGGTCATTGTCCCAAATATAATATTGCAGATCTAAAGTCTGCTCAGCCTTATGAATCAGTTGCATACGGGCTGCAAGTGCTTCAAGTGGATCATAAAGAACATGATATCCAGTCAAACCTAGATATTGATCACGTAAAGGTTGAACAATTTTAGCTAAGGAAGTCTGTGAAGTATCAGTTTCAAAGGCAGTATGTGAAGGTCGTTCTGCCTGCGGAGGAAGCGTGCTGCAGGCAGGGATCCCCAGAACAAGGCTCAAACCCAGTAAAACAGCAGATTTATATGGAGTATTACGTTGGGAAGTGACCATGGGCTGGTCAGCCTTGGAGCGGGGAGCATTCGTCATATGAATCTAAGCGTGATAAATTAGGTTTGAGTATAATTGCCAGCTGTGAAAAGATAAATACAGAGCAGAGAATGTACTAAAGAACTGGACAAGGCGAAATTATGGGGAATATCGATTCCGTGATCTTATATTTCTATATCGGAATGGCGATTTTGGCGCTATGGTGTATATCGCAGGCGTGGATCAGTCAGTCACATACCCAGACGATTCATCCCTTTAAAGCCTTTACCCATCTGCTCGCTTATTATCTATCTTATCTACTGATTCCTTTATTTTTCTTTAGTATTTATAGCGGTTTTAATGGGTATTATTCCATTCATGAGGCAGTATTTATCTGTCTGCTCAGTGGTGTATTGTGTTATGCGCGTTTTATTGAACCGCATTTAATCCAGATCAAGACTACCCGTTATCAGATTAATACTGATAAAAAAATGCGGCAGCCTGTTCGTATTGCTTTAATTGCGGATTTGCATATTGGTTTATTTTCTGGTCATGAACGTCAGCTAAAACAAATTGTACATAAATTAAATCAGCAGCAGCCTGATTTGGTGGTCGTCGCAGGCGACTGGACCTATGAACCGGAAGATACTCTGACCCAAGAACTCGCCATTTTGCAGGAAATTCAGGCACCGGTATATTCTGTGAATGGTAACCATGACGAACAGTATCCGGGACCGCCTATTCAGGAGTTATTACATACTGCTCTAGTAAGCAATAATGTTATAGATATTGAAGGGCAAATTGTTGAGTTTGATGAATTTCGCCTGGTGGGTATTGGTGATCTCTGGGCGGGTAAAGCGGATATGCGGTTCTTGCCGGAGTTGCCGCAAGATAAGCCCTGGGTGATCCTGTCACATAACCCGGATACGGTAGACATGGTGCCGAAATTGCCAAGCCGGCCATTGATGCTCTCTGGACATACGCATGGCGGGCAAGTGGAATTGCCGTGGTTGACGGATTATGTGATGAAACGGGTGTCAATTCTCGGACATAAGCGCGGCTTATATCGACATGCACATGCCGATGTATTTGTCACTGTCGGAACAGGTCTGGTGGGCGTACCTTTCCGTTTTCGTGTACCACCTACCATCGATATCATCGAGCTTGTATAAATAAGTTGGCTGATTTCAATAACTAGCCAACCATCCAGATAATCAGCAGAATCAGAAGAATAATACCTGCAATGATCCAGATCAGATGCGGTCCATTTTTTGCAGTGACCGGTTCAGCGACTTTTTCCTGTAACTCTTGGGTCGACTCTGGAATGGGTGGGCGGGTAGCATGATCTTGTGTAGCACTTGCAGGGATGGAGACTGCAATAGAGTCGGTTAGCGCTTCAGTCTTCAGCTGTGGATTAATGGTGACATCATCACTAAATCTTGCACCTTGTGTCTGTACCTGTAAGGCAGCATCATGCTCCATCACGATCGCGGCAATCACTTCAAGCGCCTGCTGTTGGTCTAATGGCGTATGTTGAACAATATATTGGATGGCTTCGCTTTTCTTGTCTTCTTCCAGTAAGACCACAATATGAACCAGCTGGTCTTCGGTCAAATATTCGATTGGATCCTGCATATCTTATCCTTCTCGTTATGAATCCGTTTCTGTATTGTTCCGTAAATAGAGGAGGAGAAATAGCAGTTTTTTGTTGCACACCAAATTTCGGAAATAAAAAAGCCAGTGCATTTACACCGGCTTTTTAGAGGGTAATCCTAGAATTAGATCTGATTGTTTACATCATCATTCTTGGTTTCACGAATGAGTAGGAATGCCAGCAGTGACAGGATTGACGCCGCTGTCAGGTAATAACCTACAGCAGATAAGCCATATTGTGTTGCCAGCTTGGTTGCGATCAATGGCGCAAAAGATGCCCCGAAGATGCCTGCCAAGTTGAAGGTCAAAGCGGAACCTGTATAACGTACTGAAGTCGGGAAGATTTCAGACAATACAGTACCAATCGGACCATAAGTTAAGCCCATGATCGCAAGTCCGATACACAGGAACAGGAATACGATAACTGTACTGCCTGATTCAAGCATGTCGGCAAAGAAGATACCGAAGATTGCAGAAACGATACATACACCGATTGAAGTCGCTTTACGACCGAACTTTTCTGCGAGTACGGCAGATAACGGAATGAATGCTGCAAAGCATAGCGTTGCAACTAATTGCAACTGAAGGAATTCTTCACGTGAATAGCCTAGCTGCTTAGTACCCCATTGCAGCGCAAATACAGTTGTTAAGTAGAACACAACGAAGGTACAGATAGCTGCAATTGTACCCAGTACTAACATTTTAGAATGTTTTTTAAATACTTGAACAAAAGGTACGTTTACTTCTTTTTGCTTGTCCAAAACGTTCTGGAATGCAGGTGTTTCATGCAGTTTTAATCGAATCCAAAGGCCTACAATAACAAGAAGCGCACTTGAAATGAATGGAATACGCCAGCCCCAAGCCATGAAGTCAGCTTCAGACATCAATGCACCGAGCGTCAAGAATGAGCCAGTTGCCAGGATAAAGCCAATTGGTGCACCCAATTGCGGGAACATACCATACCAGGCACGTTTACCTTCAGGTGCATTTTCAGTTGCAAGTAAGACCGCACCTGACCATTCACCACCCAGACCAAGGCCCTGACCTAAACGGCATAATGCCAAAAGCAAAGGCGCTACAATACCAATTTGACCATAAGTTGGCAGCAGGCCAATCGCTACAGTAGACAGTCCCATGGTCAGCAAGGCAGCGACCAGGGTGGCTTTACGACCAATTCTGTCGCCGAGGTGACCAAACAATGCCGCACCGATCGGACGTGCGATAAAGGCAATTGCGAAAGTCGCAAGTGACTGGATCGTTGCGGTCATTGGGTCTGTACTTGCCGGGAAGAACAAATAAGGGAAAATAATGACAGCGGCAGTAGCATAAATATAGAAATCGAAGAACTCGATTGTAGTGCCTACTAAACTCGCTGTTAAAACGCGGAATTTTGAGTTTTGTGCTGGCTGAGCAGCAGAATTTGACGACGCCATGAATGACCTTACACTTACTAAAAATAAAAGAACTTAGTTTTAAAAGCGTAATCTTTTTAAAAAAGGCGTAATTTCTTAAAAAAACAACTGCAATCTTCTCAATTCAACTCGCTCAGGGTCACTGAAATGGAGAATGAGAGGATTAAATCACGTAAAGATAGATAGACAGAAAATGTGATCCTGCGCCTATCAATACAAAAATGTGCCAGATAGCGTGCGTATATCTTACTCTTTTTAATGCATAAAACAATGCACCCACCGTATAAGCAAGTCCCCCAATGATGAGAAAGGTTAAAGATTGTACTGATAAATATTTCTGCATATCATCAATAACTAACAGTGCAAGCCAGCCCATTGCCAGATAAGCAAACAGGGAAAGTTTCTGAAAACGATGAATGAAAATGAACTTGAATAGTGTTCCAAGGACAGCAATGATCCATAAAGCAATCAACAAATACTGGGCTTTGGCCGTTGGAATGGCAATTGCCAGAAAGGGGGTATAAGTACCGGCAATCAGATAATAGATCGCAGTATGGTCAATTTTTTTATAGAAATAACGTCGGTCTGCAGTTGTGGCCATGTGATACAGCATGGATGCAGAAAAAAGTACAATCATGCTCAGTGCATAAACCCATAAGCCAATCCATTGACCCGTACTAAGATAAGAGCCTTTAATCACCAGTAAAATACCGGCAATTACTGACAAGGCAGCACCTACACCGTGACTGATGTAGTTGATGCGCTCTTCGATAGCATCATAATCCTGAAGCAATGGTGCATTTGACATAGTTATCATTCTTCTTAAATATACAAATGTATAGTAATTCAATTTTGCTTTTAGGGTAAGAACATTTACACTTTAATGGCAATTCATTTCAGGTTTCTTTTATGTCCATTTTGGCTTCTTTCTCGGTTCAAGAACAGCAATTTCTGGATGCTTTCCAGCAAGCCATTGAAACAGATCAATTTGATCGTCTGATTTTAAGTCAGTACAAGGGCGAACTGGAACAACTGGAGAAAATGACCTTGCGCGTCATTTGGCTGAATGAGCAAAAAGTACTGAGTTGTCTGTACCGATATAAAACCCAGGACGTCACTAAAAATTATCCTTTAACTGAGGCTTTGTCTCAGGTCACTGAATTATTGACCTGTTGCAAGCAGGCTAATCTGATCACTACAGCCGAAGAATTGCAGCTGAAAAAAAACAAGAAAAAAGTCATGCTGACCCACAGCAAAACTCAAACTGTCGTTAAATCCAAAACTGCTGAACAGGGCCATGACCGGGTCAAGCAGCGTTATGTGGATCAGGACAGTGTGTTTCTGCAGCATCTCGGCATTACTGATCAGCAAGGTCAGGTCATTCCGAGCATGGCGCGCAAGTGGAAACAGATTAACAAGTTTGTGGAAATTTTCTCGAATGCGCTTTCGCAGATTAAATCCTCTCAGGAAGGTCTGCGGGTAGTAGATTTTGGTTCAGGTAAGGGCTATCTGACTTGTGCCTTGTATGACTATATGCAAAAGCATGGACAGACACCGTGGGTGACGGGTGTAGAACTGAATCCGAAAATGGTCGAGTTTTGTCAGAAGGTGGCAGACCAATCCCAGTTTAACCAACTCGATTTCTTCCAGGGTGATGTGCGCACCTATGAGCCTGAACATCTGGATGTGATGATTGCCTTACATGCTTGTGATGTGGCCACGGATTTTGCCATTCATACCGGCATTCGTCTGAATGCGCAGATCATCATGTGTGCCCCATGTTGTCACAAGGAACTACGCCCACAGTTACAGGCGCCAAAAGTTTTGAGTCCAATGCTGCAATTCGGGATTCATGCGGGCCAGCAGGCAGAAATGCTGACAGATACTATTCGTGCCTTGTTGCTGAAAGCCTATGGTTATGAAACTAAAGTATTCGAATTTGTTGCGCTTGAGCATACCAGTAAAAACAAAATGATTCTGGCGGTGAAGCGCAAGGACGATCAGGAACCGGATCCGGACGTGTTGAACCAGATTCAGGCTTTGAAAGAGATGTATGGGATTCAGAAACACTCCCTTGAATTATTGCTCAAGGATGAATGGGATCAACAGGGGATTGGTTGTAAATGCTAAATCATGCTGAGCTAGAAATTGTTGCAGGCACTTGGGCCGAGCTGGCTGCCGAAGCCAGACTGATTCGCGAAGCTGTGTTTATTCAGGAGCAGCATATTGCACCGGAAGATGAATGGGATGCAGAAGATAAGCTGTGCGTTCATTTTGTGGCTTATCTGCATGATCAACCGGTTGCCACAGCCCGACTATTAACAAGTAATAGTATCGGTCGTGTCGCAGTACTGAAATCAGCGCGTGGTTTCAAGATCGGTCAGCAGTTAATGCAGGCAGTGATTGACTATGCATGCGCTGAAGGACGGCAGTTTATCAAACTTTCCTCTCAAGTCCACGCTATCGGCTTTTATCAGGCTTTGGGTTTTCAGCTACAGGGTAATGAATATCTAGACTGTGGAATTCCACATATCGATATGTATTTACAACTTTAAAGATTCATTTTCAGATATAAAAAAGCGAGGCATGAACCTCGCTTTTTTTATCGTAAGATCTTAATGACCATGTGCACCATGTTCGGTATCCATATTGGCATGTTCATCTGCTGACATATGCTGTTTTTCAGCAGCTGTTGATTGCGGTTCAGTACCTTGTTGAGCTGCTGCACGCGCTTCACGATCTGCCTGAGCTTTGGCAATAGCTTCTTCTGACATGGTTGGGGCATTTTTAAATGCGTGTTGCTGGGTATCCTGTTTCTTCTGCTGGCTTGGCATGTAGTCCGGTTCATTGCTGACAGCTAACCAGAAGATAAACATGAATATACCACCAATTATGCAGAAGATAATCAGTGCTTTCCAACCCCAAGGTGAATTTTCAGGAGTATTTTGATCAGACATGGTATGAACCCAAAGAGGATATAGAATCTATGTTACTTTATAACATAGATTGGCTGAAAAGCAGACTGGATTTGTAGTGTAAAATATGACCATTTTTCAGTAGACTTATAAAAAAGAGGAGCTTAACGCTCCTCTTTATTCTGTGCGAATGAGATTAAAAAGTTTCAGCAGCAGAAACCTTATTTTTTAACAGTGTCGGTGCTTTAAAGCGTTCGCCATATTTTTTTTCCAGTACATTGGCACGTGCCAAGGCCTTCGCCAGTCCATACTGATTTAAATATTGCACTGCACCACCGGTCCAGGCAGGGAAGCCAATGCCAAAGATCGAGCCAATATTACCTTCTACGGTTGACTGCAACACACCTTCCTCCAGACAACGTACGGTATCCAGCGCTTGCACAAACAGGAAGCGTTCAATCATCTCCTGCTCAGAAATCTCGGTATTTTTATTCCAGTGACTGAGGCCTGACCAAAGTTGTTTTTTCCCACCTTCAGGATAGTCATAAAAGCCCGCGCCAGCTGCCTTTCCTTTGCGATTAAACTGGTGAATCATGGTTTGAATGACTGCATCGGCAGGTGAGGCCTGACGTTCTTTACCTTCTGCCTGAAGTGCCTTGCGCGTTTCATTGCTAACATGCTCGGTCAGAGTTAAGGACACTTCATCCTGAACTGCCAATGGACCAACGGGCATACCGGCTTTTAAAGCAGTCATTTCAATACGTGCTGGATGCACACCTTCTGCCAGCAGACGCAAACCTTCTTGTACAAAAGTACCAAAGACACGGCTAGTAAAGAAACCACGACTATCATTCACGACGATTGGCAACTTGCCGATCTGCTGGACGAAATCAAAAGCTTTGGCGAGGGTTTCGTCTGAGGTATTTTGCCCCCTGATGATTTCTACCAGCTGCATTTTATCCACCGGACTAAAGAAATGCAGACCGATAAATTTATCTTGATCCTTACTTGCCTGTGCCAGATTGCTAATTGGTAAGGTCGAAGTATTTGATGCCATTACGCCGTCGGCAGCCAGATATTGTTCTGCTTCCTGAGTCACCTGAGCTTTCAGTTCCTGATTTTCAAAGACCGCTTCGATGATCAGGTCACAGCCTGTCAAATCTTCTGTGTTTGCAGTGGGATGAATCAGATTTAAAATCTGTTCGCGCTGTCCAGCTGTAAGTCGACCTTGACTGACTTTCTTGTCCAGCAGTTTCTGGCTATAGGCTTTGCCTTTTTCAGCAGCTTCGATCGAGATATCTTTTAGAACGACCTGAATACCTCTGCTGGCGGTGACATAAGCAATTCCAGCGCCCATCATCCCTGCACCCAAAATCCCAACTTTCTTGGCTTGCCATTTGGCACAATCTTTTGGGCGATGAACCCCGGATTTAATACTGTTCATGCCATGCCAGAAGGTGCCGATCATGTTTTTCGATATCTGACCGGTCGCCAGATAGGTGAAATAACGGGATTCAATACGGAGGGCTGTATCGACATCGACCTGCGCACCTTCAACCGCTGCAGACATAATCGCTTCAGGTGCTGGATAACAAGCTTTGGTTTTATCACGAAGCATCGCAGGAGCAATTGCCAGCATTTGTGCCACTGCTGGCGTGGATGGTGAGCCGCCTGGAATCTTGTGGCCTTTTTCATCAAAAGGTTGTACGGATTTAGGATGGGCTTTAATCCATACAACTGCTTTTTCCAGCAGCTCATCCAGGCTATCAGCCGTGTCATGAATCAAGCCCAATGCTTTGGCTTTTTCTACACCGAGCTGCTTACCTTCCATCAATAAAGGAAGGGCAGTTTGTAAACCCAGTAAACGAACAGTACGGACTATGCCGCCACCACCGGGTAGCAGACCTAAAGTCACTTCAGGTAAACCAAATTTGCTTTTCGGATCATTCAAGGCAATCCGATGATGGGCACACAGGGCGATTTCCCAGCCACCGCCAAGAGCGGTGCCGTTCAAGGCTGCAACCACCGGAATACCACGGGTTTCGATATAGCGCAGCTGTGCTTTCATCTCTTCAATCATGTTGAAGAATTCAGTGGCATGTTCTGGTGTAGCTTGAATCAGTTCATCCAGATCGCCACCAGCGAAAAAAGTCTTTTTGGCTGAACGGAAAATAATTCCGGAAATTTCATCATCTACTTTAAGCCTATCGACAACTTCGCTAAGTGCAGTGCGAAAGTCGGCATTCATGGTGTTAGCAGACTGGTTTGGAGAGTCAAAAGTCAGAACAACAATATTGTCCGCTGTTTTTTCAAATTGAATGGCGCTCATGGTTCTCTCCTTAAACCAGTTCAATAATGGTGGCAATACCCATGCCGCCACCGACGCATAAAGTTGCTAATCCACGTTTTTTACCCTGGCGTTCCAGCTCATCTAACAAAGTACCGAGAATCATGGCACCGGTTGCACCGAGTGGATGTCCCATGGCAATGGCGCCACCGTTAACATTGACTTTGGCTGGATCAACGTTGAGTTCTTTAATAAAGCGCATAACGACTGCGGCAAAGGCTTCATTGACCTCAAACAGGTCAATATCATCAATGCTGAGACCAGCTTTAGCCAAAGCTTTACGTGCAGCCGGAGCAGGACCGGTGAGCATAATGGTTGGATCAGCGCCTACCAGAGCCGTCGCCAAGACTTTGGCGCGCGGTTTCAGATTCTGCTCTTTAACAGCGTGTTCTGAGGCAAGCAGGACCAATGCAGCACCATCTACGATGCCAGAAGAATTTCCCGCATGGTGCACATGATTGACTGTACCGACTTCTGGATATTTTTGCAGGGCAATTGCATCAAAGCCCATCTGTCCCATGGTGGCAAAGCTTGGGTTGAGTTTGCTGAGTGTTTCAATGGTCGTATTCGGTTTAATGAACTCATCTTTATCCAGAATCATCACACCGGCTTTATCTTTAACTGGCACAATCGATTTATCAAAATGACCACTGGCCTGAGCTGTCGCCGCTTTTTTCTGGGACTGTTCTGCAAAGCTATCTACATCATCACGGCTATAACCATCAATGGTCGCGATCAGGTCGGCACCAATGCCTTGTGGAATAAAGTCACAAGCCATATTGGTTTCAGGATCGAGCGCCCAAGGGCCGCCATCCGAACCCATCGGTACGCGGGACATGGATTCGACTCCACCCGCAACCACTAAATCTTCCCAGCCTGAACGGACTTTTTGTGCGGCCATATTGACTGCTTCCAGACCAGAAGCGCAGAAACGGTTAATCTGTACACCAGCCACATCGTTATCCCAACCCGCTGCAATTGCTGCAGTTTTGGCAATATCAGCACCTTGGTCACCAATCGGGGTGACACAGCCCAAGACAATGTCATCAACCTTGGAGGTATCTAAGGAATGACGCTCTTTCAGTTCATTGAGCAGGGTAGTGAGTAAACTGATCGGTTTGACTTCATATAAGGATCCGTCCTTTTTTCCCTTGCCACGTGGTGTGCGAATGGCATCGATAATATAGGCCTCGCTCATACAATTTCCCTTTTTTGAATGAATAAGATTTGTTCTAATCATTTTGAGTGTAATGATTCTTTAGCTAAGCGCAATGACGAGAACGAACCAGGTCATTTGAGCAATCTGGTCAATGGCGATGATTCAAAAAAAGATCAGACAAAAAAATGCCCAAGTCTGGAGCTTGGGCATGAACTGAGATTAGCAAAAGAGCTAATATTGAATATGAAGAGGATGTGGCTTAATGGTAACCATGTAATTGGCGATATAAACCTGGTGTTACACCGGTCCATTTTTTGAAAGCACGATGGAAGGTGCTGGTTTCACTAAAACCAACTTGCTGCGCGACATCTTCCAGGGTTAAATCTGGATTTAACAACAGGTGAATGGCAGCATCTCGACGCAGTGCATCTTTAACGCCTTGATAACTCTTGCCTTCCGCAGCCAGACGACGACGTAAAGTTTGTGGAGATAGATATAGCATGGAAGCGACATCATTCAGCGTCGGCATTTCTTCGCCGATCTGGCTCTTCAGTACATCACGAATACGGGAGGTTAGAGAATTGGTATTTTTGAATTTTACCAACAGTTGAGCAGGTGCAGCTTTCAGGAACTCTTCCAAGGTTTCTTCATTCTGACGGATTGGTAAATCGAGATAATCTGCTGCAAAAGTAATTTCAGTACGCGGCGCATCAAACTGCATCACGGGTGCGAAGAATAATGCATCATATTCATCCGCATGATTTGGACGTGGATAGCTGAAATGTACACGTTCTAATGGGAGGCGGCGTTCAATCAACCACGAAGCCAGACCATGCCAGATCATTAGCATGCTTTCAGTGATGAAATGATCCGGGTCCATCTCTTTTGGAATTTGAGGGGCTAAACGTGCTTCATGCTTGTCACGTTCCAGTGTCACCGCCCAGTCATCACCAAACAGCTTGTAGAACTGGGAAGAAAGTTCCAGCGCATCACCTAAAGTTTTAGCGTGGATGATCAGCTGACACATGATTGCGAATGTGCCCAGACGGCGAGGCTGTTTGTCAAAGCCGACATGCTCGTCCTGTGTCACCATCCACAGCATTTTAATAAAACGGGTATATTGTTCTGGCGAGATACGGGCCTTAGGCTGATGCAGAAGTTCAGCTTCAATACCAACATGAGACAATAACGTATCGACGTCCATGCCGAGACGCTTCACGCCGTAGAGTGCAGCGTTAACGAAATGGATACTGATCGTATCGCGACTCATGTTTAATCCTTCAGTCTCTTTGATGTTCACTAATGCTTGACCTAATTGACAACAAATAATAAATCAATGGCAATTTACAAAATCGGATTTGCCATTTGTTACATATTAAATTGCCGAAATGATCAAGGTAAATGGCTGAACATGACATTGTTTTTGTGTGTTTATGTTTCTAATATGCATAAAAAACCATCATAAATAGAGTAATTATACTAATGTCTTATGCATTAAAAGGATTGAAAGTCCTCGATTTTTCTACACTTTTACCTGGTCCTTTTGCCACCATGTACTTGGCAGACCTCGGTGCCGAGGTTGTGCATATTGAATCACCAACACGTCCTGACCTGTTGCGATTAGTGCCACCATACGCACATGGACAGGCAACTGCACACAATTATTTGAATCGTAACAAACAATCTATCACGCTGGATCTTAAAAATCGTGACTGTATCGAACAGATCAAAACCAGGATTTCGGACTATGACATCGTGGTTGAACAGTTCCGTCCCGGCGTAATGCAACGTTTGGGACTGGATTACGCCACCTTGGCTGAAATCAATCCGCGACTTATTTATTGTTCCATTACTGGCTATGGGCAAACTGGTTCTTATAAAGATAAGGCCGGGCATGACATTAATTACTTGGCCTTATCCGGAATTGCCGGACATAGCGGTCGGGTTCAGGGTGGTCCACCGGCTTTAGGTATTCAGGTCGCTGATGTTGCTGGCGGTTCCATGCATGCGATTATCGCTGTCCTAGCAGCGGTGATTGAGCGCCAGCGTAGCGGAATGGGACAGTATATTGATATTTCCATGACCGATTGTGCGGTGACCTTAAATAATATGGCAGCCGCCGCCAGTCTGGCAGCAGGTGTGGATGCCCAACCGGAATCGGGGCATCTCAATGGCGGCACTTTTTATGATTATCACCAAACTCAAGATGGACGTTATCTTTCTATTGGCAGTTTAGAGCCACAATTTATGCAGGGTTTAGCCCAGGCATTGCAGTTACCAGTTCTGTTAGAAAAAGGTTCATCCTTAGATGCTCAAGACCAGAAAGAAGTGAAAGCAGCAATTCAAGAGAAAATTCGCAGTAAAACTCTGAATGAGTGGCAGACTATATTTGCTACTTTAGATGTGTGTGTGGAGCCGGTATTACACCTGGATGAAGCCTTAACTTCACAACTGGCACAAGAGCGGGGCTGGGTGGTGCATGTTCCAGTCAAAGCAGGGGAACAGGAGGCTGAGCCACAGCTGGCCTGTCCAATCAAATTTTCCCGTTCTAGCTCACGCTATGATTTTATGGGACAGGCACTAGGTGAATCTGAACAGTGGTAAGTTTTTGGGTCTTTTAATGATTATTTATTGATCAGTAGAGGTGAGCTGCTTTTATATGAAAATAAATGCTAAAGATTTAAAAAATAAATCATTATTCGTTGAAAAGGAGTTTTGCTCGACAAATCCTTTAAATCACTGAATTTCTGGTAGGCTTATCAATAAAATCGCTATGAAATATGTATAAAAAGCATTTTATTGATAGATTCAATCTCGTTATCCTTGCCGACGATATAATAGAAACTACTAGCTGTACGCCATGTATTTATATACTGATTTCGATCAGCAACTGATTAATGAACGTGTTGCACAGTTCCGTGACCAAACGGAACGTTACTTAGCGGGCAAATTGACGGAAGATGAATACCGTCCGCTCCGCCTTCAAAATGGTCTTTATGTACAACGTTATGCGCCAATGTTGCGTATTGCGGTGCCTTATGGCCTGATGAATTCTAAACAACTTCGTAAAGTGGCTGATCTGGCGAAAGAGTATGATCGTGGCTATGCACACGTTTCAACTCGTCAGAATATCCAGTTTAACTGGCCTGCACTAGAAAACGTGCCTGATATGCTCGCTGAACTGGCAACTGTGCAAATGCATGCGATCCAGACTTCAGGGAACTGTATCCGTAATACTACCACTGACCAGTATGCAGGTGTGGTGGCAGGTGAAATTGCAGATCCACGTCCGACCTGTGAATTGATCCGTCAATGGTCAACTTTCCACCCGGAATTTGCTTTCTTGCCACGTAAGTTCAAGATCGCGGTATCTGCGCTGGAAGAGATTGACCGTGCGGCAACTTCATTCCATGATATTGGTGTCTATATCGTGAAAAATGAAGCAGGCGAAATCGGCTATAAAATTAAAGTGGGCGGCGGCTTGGGCCGTACGCCAGTGATTGGTAGCTTTATCCGTGACTTCCTGCCACGTGAAGACCTGATTGCATACCTTGAAGCTGTACTTCGTGTATACAACTTGCATGGTCGTCGTGACAACAAATATAAAGCGCGTATCAAAATCTTAGTAAAAGCACTCACACCTGAAGTATTTGCTGAGAAAGTAGAAGCGGAATTTGCACATACCATTAAAACATTGAAAATCGATGCTGAAACCTTGGCAAAAATGGATGAGAACTTCACGCCATTTGCTTATCAAGATTATGCAGATGAAGATTTTTCTGAACAGTTCGCGGCGCATCCGAAATTCAAGCAATGGTTCAATATCAATACCAATGCGCACAAGGTGAAAGGCTATCGTATCGTTACGATTTCACTGAAACGTGCAGGTGTGGCTCCTGGTGATGTAACCACTGAAGAGATGAACCTGATTGCAGATCTTGCAGACAAGTACACTTTCGGTGAATTACGCACGACTCATGAGCAAAATATTGCCCTTGTTGATGTCCCACAAAAAGACCTGTTCGAATTGTGGACGATCCTTGAGCAAAACAATCTGGCACGCGCTCACATCGGCTTCTTGACGGACATCATTTGCTGCCCGGGCGGTGACTTCTGTTCATTGGCGAATGCGAAATCAATTCCGATTTCTGAAGCAATTTCACGTCGTTTTGATGATCTGGATACGATTTATAACCTTGGCAAAATCGACCTGAATATTTCAGGTTGTATGAATGCCTGTGGTCATCACCACGTCGGTAATATCGGTATTTTGGGTGTAGATAAAAAAGGTGCTGAATTCTACCAAATTACTTTAGGTGGTAATGCAGACCATGATGCATCGCTTGGTGACATTCTTGGTCCATCATTTGCTGCTGAAGTAGTGCCGGATATCATCGAAGAAATCCTGAATACTTATCTTGACCTGCGTCAGGAAGGTGAAGAATTTATCGATACCTATCGTCGTGTTGGCATCCAACCATTCAAGGAGCGTGCATATGCTTAATACCGCACTACAAGTGCTCTCTAAAGATGGCACGATTGCAGACAATACTTACCAGTTGATAGGTGAAGATGGCGTATTGCCACAAGGTGATGTGGTTCTGACTGTTGAACAGTTAGAACAAATCGCCAATGTTTCGGGTAAAAAAGCACTGTACTTAACGGTAGATGCTTCTCCTGAGACCAATGAATTTCCACTGGATCAACTTGATGCAATCTTTATTGAGTTTGCAGGCTTTAACGATGGTCGCGGATATTCATTTGCAGCGTTACTTCGTCGTCAAGGTTTCCAAGGGGAACTGCGTGCAACAGGTGATGTATTTAAAGACGTACTGAACTATATGAAGCGTTCGGGTTTCGATACTTTCGTGATTAAAGAAGGTAAAGATATTCAGGAAGCGGCAGCAGGTTTAAACGACTTTAGCAATCCGTACCAGGCATCCACAGCTGTGCCAAAACCGAACTATCAGACTGGAGCTTAATCCGTCTTCAGTTAAAAGCCTCCAAATGGAGGCTTTTTTATTTCTAGAAATTTGGACTACGTTCTTCTAATAGACAGTTAATCATCCACTGCACACCAAACTGATCGGTACAGGCACCGTAAAGTGCGCCCCAAAAAGTTTTTTCCAAAGGCATTTCAATTTGACCCTTGGCAGATAAAGCCTCAAACAGTCGTTGAGCTTCGGCTTGTTCACTAGCACTTAAAATAATTGCAATATAGTGATTGGTCCCTTTGGTAAAAGTAGGGGAGCTAGGGCTGTCTAGCTTTTCATTAATATCTGATCCCATTAATTCAGTATATTCATTGATAGGAAGTGAAATATGCAAAATCTGGCTTCTATCCGTATCGGAGAGGTCAATGCCTTCCTGTCCGGGCATATCACCATAACGGCTCAAATTAGAAAATTCACCACCAAACACTGAACGATAAAAAGTAAAAGCGGCTTCAGTTTCACCCTGGAAGTTGAGATAGTGATTAAATCGCATGGAGGTTTCCTTTTTTCTTGTTTTGATTCTCTCTAATTTACTCCTTGCAACGTGTCTGATTGATAAAGAAGCTTTATGAAAATGTAAGTAAGGGAATTCTTCTATTGATAGGATAATCAAGACAAAAATAATTTTTAGTTTAAGACCCGGTTTTAAATGATTGTTCGAGTAATGCTTTAGTAGACATCATTAAGGCTAGATTTTGGATTAATAAAAAAAGAGGGCTTTAAAAGCCCTCTTCAGTCGTTTGACTTTTTGAAAATTAGATTAGCTCAATCGCGACTGCAGTTGCTTCACCACCACCGATACATAGAGCTGCAACACCTTTCTTGCCGCCAGTGCGCTTTAAAGCATGGATCAAAGTCAGGATAATACGAGAACCTGTAGAACCCACTGGGTGACCTAGTGCACAAGCACCACCATTAATATTGACTTTTTCAGGATCAAGCTTGAACTCATCCATTGGACACATGGTGACCATGGCAAAAGCTTCATTGATCTCCCAAAGATCTACTTCTTCTGCTGTCCAGCCTGCTTTATCCAGTACTTTCTGAATAGCACCAACTGGAGCAATTGTAAACTCGGATGGATGCTGAGAGTTTGACGCATAGGCAACAATTTTTGCTAATGGGTTTAAATCTTGAGCTGCTGCATTGTCAGCAGAAGTTAAAACCAATGCAGAGGCACCATCAGAAATAGAGCTGGCATTTGCTGCAGTAATGGTACCATCTTTGGCAAAAGCAGGACGTAATGTTGGGATTTTATCAATATTGGCATTGAATGGCTGTTCGTCTTTATCAACCACTACATCACCTTTACGGGTGGAAACAGTGACTGGCACAATTTCATCTGCAAAGTAGCCTTCATTGACCGCAGTTTGTGCACGTTTTAATGAACGGATAGCGAAATCATCCATCTGTTCACGCGTATAACCTTTGGTATTTGCCATATCTTGGGCAAAAGAACCCATTAGGCGACCAGTTTCTGCATCTTCTAAACCGTCCAAGAACATATGGTCTTTAATTTCACCATGGCCCATACGGAAGCCGCCACGTGCTTTGGGTAATACATAAGGCGCATTGGTCATGGATTCCATGCCACCAGCAACTACATAAGTTGCAGAACCGGCCTTGATCATGTCAGCAGCTTGCATCACTGCTTTCATGCCTGAACCACAAAGCTTATTAATAGTTACAGCACCTGTGCTGTCTGGAAGACCAGCCTTACGCATTGCCTGACGGGCAGGACCCTGTTTTAAACCGGCAGGAAGAACACAACCCATAATGACTTCTTCGATGTCTGTTGGTTGTAAACCTGCACGTGCAATGGCTTCTTTGATCGTGACAGCACCTAGTTCAGGCGCAGTTACACCTGATAAGCTGCCTTGGAAGCCACCCATGGCTGTACGTGCACCATTGACAATTACGATGTCAGTCATTGTTGTATCTCCATATGAGTTTTAGTCTTTTATTCTCGACCTAAGCAGTATATTGAAAAAACTGCAAGATTAAAGCCTCAAAAAAGTTGAATCATAAACCGGGCAGTTTTCTTAGCATGTACTCAGATTCTCTTTACGCAGATGTCCCATTTTGCTAAGTACAATTTTGTAATAATGGGAATGCTGAAAAGAACAGTAGTAAAAGCTGCCATTGGAGCCAATAGGTAAATTGGTTTGAGCCTGATAGTTGACATTTGGGATACTTAAAGCACCTCTCCAATCCAGCTGTCCATATTTAAGCCTTAGATGATCAACATGCAGTACGGTTTCGCCGGCATCAACCTGTCTGTTTTTATTTTGATCGACAAATACCAGCCAAGCATTGCTCCACTGATTTGTTTGACAGGTCGATAGATTTAATGTGGGACAAATCACAATATTCTGCCGTAATACTGCCGATTGACTGCGTGCATAGCGATTCACTGCTGTAATCTTCTGATAAATACTGTTAGCTTCTTGTTTTGACTGATATTCTTGAAACAAAGGAACTGCTAGGGTTGTGAGTATTGCAAGAATTGAAATGACAACAATAAGCTCCACAATTGTGAACGCATTATTTCTTTTTATATACATGGTTTAACCTATTTATATATTATTTTTATTTGAAACATGCTATTAATTAGGCGTTTTTTAATGCTTTTTTTTATTTACCTAGTATTTTTGTACTTGAAATAGGAGAAAGCTGTTAAAATTAGGTAAGAGACAATAAGGTATTCACAATAAAAAATTGAGTAAAAATTTACCGAATTACAACGGAAATTGTAAGTAATTTTGTCAATAATTTACTTGATTAGATTAATCAAGCACTTGGAAAATTTATTCAGTGTTTGTATGATTCCCTGTGAATAGCTTAAAAATAAAACTGGGGTAAAAGAAGCCTATCTCAGGAAAGCCAATTTAGGCTTGAGCTTGAACAACAATTTGTTATCTCTGGAGGATAAATCCATGAAAATGAGTCGTATTGCTTTAGCAATGCTTGTAGCTGCTCCTTTCGCTGCTGCAAACGCAGGCGTAACTGTTACTCCATTACTGGTTGGTTATACTTGGCAAGATACAAAACACAACAATGACGCTGCAGATCATTTATACGGCGCTACCCCTGAACTTCAAGACGACCTATTTGTAGGTGCTGCTCTTGGTGTTGAATTGACTCCATGGTTAGGCTTTGAAGCTGAATATAACCAAGTTAAAGGTGACATCGAAGGTGGTACAGTTGCTGAACGTGCTGTTATCGGTGACGAATACAAACAAACTCAAATCAATGGTAACTTCTATGTAACTTCTGATTTGATCACTAAAAACTATGATAGCAAAGTTAAGCCATACGTATTATTAGGTGCTGGTCACTACAAATACGAATATGAAAACAGTGCACTTGAAGATGATGAAGGTACTTTAGGTAATGCTGGTTTAGGTGCTTTCTGGCGCTTAAACGATGCACTGTCTGTTCGTACAGAAGCGCGTGCAACTTATAACTTTGACGAAGATTTTTGGAACTATACAGCACTTGCTGGTTTAAACGTAGTTCTTGGTGGCCACTTGAAACCTGCTGCGCCAGTCGTAGAAGTTGCTCCAGTTGAACCAGTTGCTCCAGTTGCTCCAGCTCCACAAGAGTTGACTGAAGACCTGAACATGGAACTTCGTGTATTCTTTGATACAAATAAATCTAACATCAAAGATCAGTACAAACCAGAAATCGCGAAAGTTGCTGAGAAATTGGTTGAATATCCAAACGCAACTGCTCGTATCGAAGGTCACACTGACAACACTGGTCCACGTGCACTGAACGAACGTCTATCTCTTGCTCGTGCTAACTCTGTCAAATCTTCACTAGTTAACGAATACAACGTTGATGCTTCTCGTTTGTCTACTCAAGGTTTCGCTTGGGATCAACCGATTGCTGACAACAACACTAAAGAAGGTCGTGCTATGAACCGTCGTGTATTCGCGACTATTTCTGGTAGCCGTACTGTTCTAGCTGAACAACCAGCTGCTCAATAATTCATTATTGAACACTGATTAAAAAAAAGCGACTCTCTTATGAGTCGCTTTTTTTATTTCCCTGATTTGACTACACTGCATAGCCCTAAACCTGTTTTTGAGTCTGAGCATGAGTGTGGAACTTCCTGAAGATTTACAAAATCTGGATGCCAATAGTGGCCTCTATGCGATCTGGATGATTTTTCATCACTATGGTATAGATCTGCATATTCCAGATCTGGTACAGCTCACACGCCATGATCCTGAAATGGGAACCTCCAGTATTGCGCTTGCAGTTGCTTTAAAAACACTGGGTTTGGATGTTAATTTTTATACTGAACATGACCCAGATAAACAGCCAATTGAACTTGATTTCTATCAACAAGCATCTCGTTTACAAATCCCGGTTATAGAACAGCCCTTGTCTTACGCAGACATTCAGGAAAATGTAGAAGCTGGTCGTTTTGTGATTGTGTTCTATGACACCCTGGAGGGCGTAGGGAATCATTCTTTGGTGTACGAAATCAATAAAAGTGAAATCAGCTTCTTTGACAGTTTTGAGTCCATGCGGAAAGAGGTGTTTGAACAGCAGCGTCGGGTAGAGGGAATTTGTCAGCAAACTATCATTATTGATGATCGAAATTTTGTTATGCGCCACAGTTAATACAATAAAAAAGCAGCCTGAATGGCTGCTTTTTCAGATCAAAAATTATTCATGATCTATTTTCATCGGCTGAACATCCATCTCTTTATAAGAAATGAGTTTGGTATTGTGTTTCCACTTATAACCTAACCAGATCGCTAAGAATAAGAAAATACCAATGTAAGTAGAAAGTACTGCAAGCCATTCACCATTTAGTACTGCCTGATAGTTTTGCCCCAGGACCACAATCGCACACAGCACAAAAGCAAACCATGGCGCAAACGGGAAGAACTTGGCGCGATAAGCCAGATCCTCAAGTTTATAACCTTGAGCCAGATATCCTTTACGGAAGCGATAATGAGATATTGCAATACCCAACCATACAATAAATCCACACATACCAGACATATTGAGTAGCCAGTTAAATACTTCCTGTTCACCAATAAATGTTGTCAGAAAACATAATGCTGCGATTGCAGTGGTGGCATATAGTGCATTCATTGGAACACCGCGCGCATCCAGACGACCAAACAATTTTGGTGCACTGCCTTTACGTGCCATATCAAACAGCATACGGGTAGAGGAGTACATGCCCGAGTTACCCGCAGACAGAATTGCAGTCAAAATCACCGCATTCATTACACTGGCAGCAAAAGCGAAACCGGCTTGCTCATATAGCAAAGTGAAAGGCGAAAGCGCAATATCTTCACTAGACGCTGCCTGTAAAAGACGTGGGTCATCATAAGCAATCAGGGTGCCGATAATGAAGATACACACAATATAGAATAACAGGATACGCCAGAAAATTTGCTTAATTGCTACTGGAATGGTTTTCTGCGGATCTTTAGATTCGCCTGCAGCAACACCGACCATTTCAGTCCCCTGGAAGGAGAATCCGGCAATCATCGCCACCCCGATCAGGGCAGATAAGCCGCCCACAAATGGTGCTTCACCTTTGGTCCAGTTGGCAAATGTAGCAACCTCAGGAGTTAACATGATTTTTACAATCATGAAGATACCAATGATGATAAACGCAATAATCGCCAGCACTTTGATTAAGGAGAAGAAAAATTCAGATTCACCAAAGCCTTTTACCGTCAGTGCATTAATCCCGAACACCACCGCCAGGAACAGGGCACTCCAGTAAAAACCAGGAATGTCCGGAAACCAGAATTTCATGATGAACTGGACTGCGACCAGCTCAAAGGCTACGGTGATTGCCCAGTTGTACCAGTAGTTCCAGCCTAAAGCGAAACCAAAACCGCCTTCGACATATTTAGTACCGTAGGTAAAGAAAGCACCTGAAGTCGGATTATGGGTTGCAAGCTCCCCCAAGCTGGTCATCAGGAAGTAAATCATGACACCAATGAGCGCATACGCAAGTAATGCACCACCTGGTCCGGCATTGGCAATGGTTGCACCTGACGCCAGGAACAAACCTGTACCAATTGATCCACCGATGGCGATCATATTCAGATGACGAGCACTTAGCTTACGCTGCAGCTGTGTGCTGTTTTGGGTTTCGCTCATCATGATTCCTTAACATTTTTTTGAGTGCTGGCGAAAAGCACCTTGAAGCCTTGTTGATCAGTTTTGACTGTGCATTGGCCAAAACTTTGCTCAATTAAAATCGGGTAATTTAAGAAGCGGTTCGCCACAATCCATAATTCACCACCAGACTTGAGATGACGACGTGAAGTCTTGCACAGATTTTCACTGGCATCATAGTTGGTCTGAATGCCTTGATGGAAGGGTGGATTACTGACGATGGCGTGCAAAAATAATGGTGCATCTTCAATCCCGCTCACTGCCTTAATTTCAAGTTGCTCAGGCTCAAGCTGATTTTTCTCAAAAGTCATTTTAGTAGAGGCTAATGCAAAAGCGTCTACATCTAAGGCAAAGATACGATTGTTCGGATTGAGCTTGGCAAGATAGGCACTAATGACGCCGGCACCACAGCCAAAGTCGGCAATTTTACCTGAAGTCACTTCAGACAGGTAGGGCAGGAAAACTGCTGTACCGACATCCAGATGATTCTGGCTAAATACACCAGGGAGTGCACAAATCTGTAAATCGCCTTTGGGAGTAGAGACGCTATAGGTTTGTGCCCAGTCAGCTAATGCTCTTTTCTCGACGCTGCAGTCTAGTGTCAATTGCCATAATTGGCAATGTCGTGCGCTATCGAGTTTGAGGCTTTTACCATAGGGTTGCAGCTGTTTTGCCGCGCGCTCCACGCCACCTTTTTTCTCACCCACCAAAAACACCTGGTTGCCTTGTTGTAGGTAAACCGCTACATTGTGAATCAGGTAATTAAGTAATTCTCTGGATTTTGGAACAAAGATTACAGCCTGATCAAATTCACCTTCAGGAAATTCTACACCAAAATGTACATTGGCTTGCTGGGCCTGAAAATACAGGTAGTCATTATAATTCCATGTCCACACTGCAGCCTGAATGGATTGATCAAATTCAGCCAGCAGATGATCCGTTGGAGGATTAATCAGCAGTACACGACCCGACAAATAATCATATTGTCTTAATAAGACTTCGCTTTTAGCATCCATAGGAATCTCTCCAATAGAAAAACACTGTCCAAGTTCAACTCAGACAGTGTTTTCTGGACATGAACTTACTTCTTTGTTTCAGGAAGTACAATATTTAGAATCAAGGCCGCAATACCGCCGGTCGCAACACCAGAACTAAAGATATTACGGAATAATTCAGGAAGATGTTCCAGAATCTGTGGAACCTGCGCCACACCCAAGCCTAATGCAAGAGAAATGGCAATGATCAGTAGAGCACGACGGTCCAGGTGAATACCAGACAGAATGTTAATACCAGATGCAGCGACTGCACCAAACATCACCATCACTGCGCCACCAAGAACAGCTTGAGGAACCGCCTGAATCACGCCAGCCACTGCTGGAAGTAAACCCAGAATGACTAAAAGTGCTGCAATCCAGATGCCGACATAACGGCTCGCTACACCAGTCAATTGAATCACACCGTTATTTTGTGCAAATACAGAACTTGGGAATGTATTGAATAAACCCGCAAGTAAAGAGTTCGCCCCATTCACTAACACGCCACCTTTAATACGCTTCATCCAGGTCGGGCCATCGACTGTCTGGTTAGAGAGTTTAGATGTTGCAGTAATGTCACCAATCGCTTCTAGCGAAGTCACCAAATAAATAAACGCCATTGGAATGAATAAGCTCCAAGAGAAGCTTAATCCAAAATGCATTGGTGTCGGGATCTGAACCAGTGGAGCATCTTTTAAGCCTTCAAAGTTCAGGTGACCCATAAAGCCAGCAAGAATATAACCGACAACCAGTGCGATCAGAATTGCCGAACTTTTTACCCAGGTAATGCGCACACGATTCAGTAAAATAATCAGTGCCAGAACTGTACATGACATGATCAGGTTGTCAGCATTAGCAAAGGTTTTATCATTCATGGCCTGATAACCACCACCCATGCTGATTAGGCCTTCTTTAATTAAAGTCAGACCAATCAGTAAAACCACAATCCCTGTTACTAAAGGTGTGATCAGCTTTTTAATCCATGGCAGGATTTGCGATACGCCCATTTCAATAAATGAACCTGCAATTACCACACCAAAGATCGAAGCCATGACAGCTTCTACCGGTGTACCGGCAGCAACCATCGCCGAACCAATACCAATAATTGGACCAATAAAGTTAAAACTGGTGCCTTGAACAATCAGCAAACCTGCACCAAATGGACCAACTTTTTTGGATTGTAAAAAAGTCGCGATCCCTGAAATTACCAATGACATGGATAAAATCATGTTAGTGTCTTCTTTAGAGACACCTAGTGCCAGACAGATCAGCAGACCAGGAGTCACAATTGGGACAATAATGGCCAGTAAATGCTGGAATGCTGCTAGAAATGCGATAAATGGTTTAGGGCGATCTTCAAGGCCGTACACGAGGTCAAGTTGATCTTTGGAAGGAGGAGATTGATTAAAAACAGACATGTGTCAATGCAAATTAAGGCTGGGTGGCGCTATTCTAATCGAGTTACACGTCATTACAAAAGGCATTGGAAAAAAAATTGACGAAGTCAACAAACTGTCACTGTCAAAACTTTGTATTTTTCTGTATAATTTGCCCTCAAATTTAATACGTATCGAATTTACATGTCAGATATTAAAACTCTCCGTAACATCGCCATTATTGCGCACGTCGATCATGGTAAAACCACTCTTGTAGACAAACTTTTGCAACAATCAGGTGCTCTCGGTGATCGCGCGGGTGAGATCGAGCGTGTCATGGATTCTGGCGCTATTGAAAGTGAACGTGGTATTACCATTCTTGCAAAAAACACTGCAATCAAATGGACTGATGCACGTACTAACACAGAATATCGCATTAATATCGTGGACACCCCGGGACACGCCGACTTTGGTGGTGAAGTTGAACGTGTTCTTTCTATGGTGGACTGCGTATTGCTTCTTGTAGACTCACAAGAAGGTCCAATGCCACAAACTCGTTTCGTAACGCAAAAAGCGTTCGCACGTGGTTTAAAGCCAATTGTCATTATCAACAAAGTCGACAAGCCAAGCGCGCGTCCTGACTGGGTAATTGACCAAGTATTCGATTTATTCGATAACTTAGGCGGTACTGACGAACAGTTAGACTTCCCGGTTGTATATGCATCTGGTCTTCGTGGTGTAGCGGGTCCTTCTCCTGAAGAACTTGCTGACGACATGACGCCGTTGTTCCAAACAATCGTAGACATTGTTGAACCACCAGCAGTTGACGTTGATGGTCCATTCCAAATGCAAGTGTCTTCACTTGACTATAACAGCTTCGTAGGTGTAATCGGTGTTGGTCGTATCCAACGCGGTTCAGTGAAATTAAACACGCCTGTGACTGTGATCGACAAAGAAGGTAACACTCGTAACGGCCGTATCTTGAAAATCATGGGTTACCATGGTTTAGAGCGTGTTGATGTTGAATCCGCTCAAGCAGGCGACATCGTTTGTATCACTGGTATTGATGCACTCAACATTTCTGACACAATCTGTGATCCGAAAGCAGTTGAAGCACTTCCAGCACTTTCTGTAGACGAGCCTACAGTGTCTATGACCTTCCAGGTCAACAACTCACCGTTTGCTGGTAAAGAAGGTAAATTTGTAACTTCACGTAATATCCGTGAACGTCTTGACCGCGAATTGATCCACAACGTAGCACTTCGTGTTGAAGACACTGACAGTCCAGACCGTTTTAAAGTATCTGGTCGTGGTGAGCTTCACCTTTCAGTTTTAATTGAAAACATGCGTCGTGAAGGCTTCGAAATGGGCGTGTCTCGTCCACAAGTCATCATCAAGGAAATTGATGGTGAAAAACAAGAGCCCTATGAAAACGTAACGTTTGACGTTGAAGAGCAGCACCAAGGCGCTGTAATGGAGCAAATGGGTCACCGTAAAGGCGAAATGACCAATATGGAAGTTGATGGTAAAGGCCGTATCCGTATTGAAGCAACTGTACCTTCACGTGGCTTGATCGGTTTCCGTTCAGAATTCCTGACCATGACTTCTGGTACGGGTATCATGACGTCTAGCTTCTCGCATTATGGTCCAATGAAACAAGGTACTGTTGCGAAACGTCAAAACGGTGTACTGATTTCTATGGTTCAAGGTACTTGCTTGGGCTATGCATTGTTTACGCTGCAAGACCGTGGTCGTCTATTTGCTAAACCACAGTTAGAAGTTTATGAAGGCATGATCGTGGGTATTAACTCACGTTCTGATGACATGGTTGTTAACCCAACTAAAGCAAAACAGTTAACCAACGTACGTGCCTCTGGTACTGATGATGCGTTAACACTTGTTCCTGCAATTGAATACACGCTAGAACAAGCGCTTGAATTCATTGAAGATGACGAGCTTGTTGAAGTAACACCGAAGTCAATCCGTATCCGTAAGCGTTACCTGACTGAAAACGAACGTAAGCGTAACCGTGCTAAATAAGTTCGATTACTAATAGTTTAAAAAACCGCTGACATTGTTCAGCGGTTTTTTTATATATCTAGATAAGGTTGGACAAGATTACATAAACCTGATCAATTAGGCTTAAATAGAAATATCTAACTCCTGTATAATCTATCGCAAAATTGAAAATTGTATAAGAAACAGGTGACTTTATGAGTATTATTCAAGAATTTAAGGAATTTGCGGTTAAGGGCAATGTCATGGATCTCGCAGTCGGTGTGATCATTGGTGGCGCCTTCGGTAAGATTATTGACTCGATGGTAAAAGACGTCATCATGCCTTTAGTGAGCTGGATTCTAGGTGGGGACGTCGACTATTCCAACTGGTTTGTTGTATTAGGAGATAATCCAAACAATATAAGCAACCTGGCTGCTGCACAGGCAGCGGGGCTGAATGTCCTTGCTTATGGTAATTTCCTGACCATTCTCATTAACTTCCTGTTATTGGCATGGGTTGTATTCTGGTTAGTAAAACTAATGAACAAAATGCGTCGTAAACAAGAGGTAGACCCAGAGCCAGCAGCAACACCGGAAGATGTTGCATTATTACGTGAAATTCGTGATGAATTAAAAAAACGACCTGAAGTCTAAGCTTTCTAGATCAAAAAACGGCGCTTCTCGCGCCGTTTTTTATTTCTTAACCTCTCCCTAAAAGAAGAGGGGAAGTCCCCCTTTACTTATAGAGGGATTTAGGGGGATTAAAAATCCATTCGGAACTTGATTTCTAGCAAATGAAAACCAAACTGACTTTTCACTGGTCCATGCAAAACACGTTCGGCAGCAGTAAAAACCAGTTTATCAATCACTGGGACCAGCTGACCTTTTTTCACTTCACCCAGTTCACCACCGCGTTTAGCTGAATTACAGGTCGAATATTGTTTAGCGATCTTGGCAAAATCTGCGCCTGCTAGAATCTTTTTCTTGAGCTGTTCGGCAGTTTCTTTATCTTTGACCAGAATATGACGGACGATTGCAGTCTTCATTAGTTTTTACCTCGTACAGCTGCTACACGTTTGCTAGAAAGCTTTACTTTCTTTAGCGGCTGGCATTCAGGACAGTAGACAGATGCACGTTGTCCTAATTTGATATTTTCTAGCGTGGTTTCACAGTTCACGCACATTTCCCCAGCACGGCCATAAGCCAGCAGCGTTTGCTGAAAATAGCCATTTTCTCCCATGGCATTGGTATAGTCGCGTAAGGTTGAGCCACCCAGATCAATCGCCTGTTTTAAAATACGCTTAATTTCAATGACCAGCTTTTCAATCTGCTCAAAACTCAAGGTAGAGGCAGGTTGTGCAGGATGAATGCCCATATTGAATAGGCTTTCGGTTGCATAAATATTGCCTACACCCACGACAACATGGTTATCCATAATTGCAACTTTGGTGCCAACATTTTTATTTTTTAATTTTTCAAATAGATATTCAGCATTGAAACTATCACTGAGTGGCTCTGGTCCAAGTGTATCAATCAGCTTGCTTTGAGATTGTGCATCTAACCACAGGATGCAGCCGAAACGGCGTGGGTCATGATAGCGTAGCTGGATATCTTCAAACTGAATAATCAGATGATCATGCTTACGCAATTCTTCACTGGCTTCACATAAACGAAAGCTACCTGACATGCCTAAATGCCATAGCATCGTATCCTGTTCAAATTGCGCCAGAATATATTTGGAACGACGTGTCAGTTGAATCAGGCGCTGTCCTTGCAGACGAGCAATATCCTCAGGAACCGGCCAGCGTAAGCTTGACTGATGCACCTCCACGTATAGAACTTGCTGATCAAGGAGAGGCAGGAGACTGGTTTTGGTGGTTTCAACTTCTGGTAATTCAGGCATAACATTTAGCAGCTAATATCATGACGCTAATATTGGGCGTTTTATAGTTGAATGCAAGTCCTGTTTAAAAGAGAACTGAAAATTGAAGATGGAAATTTATTTTAACAATTGTTTAAAAAATAAACTTTAATATCAGGTGTATTTTTACTGTTAGGTTTAAAGAGAAACGGATTTTAGATCTTATTAATTAATTAAATAATTGAAAAATATACATTATATAAATTAAATTTTATATAAAATATTATTTCTTATAACTTAAAGTTTTACCAATAATAAAAAAAATGCTGTGTTTTTAAGTGAAAATTTATGTAACGTTCTGTATCAAGTCATACAGGGCAAGTCTCAGGCTGCCTTTACTCTCTCCGTATGTTTAGGTTTTATATGAAAAAGTTAAGTCTAGCTTTACTGCCATTCATGGTAGCCATGACTTCAGCTCAAGCTGAATCTGCATTTGACCCTCAGGGGCAGTACCTGTTAGGGGGCTGGGATGGAAAGCGTACAGAACTTGCTCAGCAAGGTATTAAGTTTGAGGCAAATATACTGACAGATACGGCTTATCTGGCAGAGGGTGGCCGTAATGAAGGAGCAGATCCATTAACTTCTGCACAGTTATGGTTAGGCACCCAGTTAGATATGGAAAAACTGGCAGGCTGGGATGGTGTAACTGTTCGTGCAGTAGCTACCGCACGTCAAGGCCAAAGTACTTCAGTGCGTGATTTACAAGGAAATGCTCCTCACCTGGCCAATGTTCAAGGTACTTTTGGTCGTGGTAACCAGGACAGTCGTTTAAGCGAACTGTCAATTGAGAAGACCTTCAAAGATCAAGGATTGAGTATTAAAGCAGGTCGTTTAGGTCTGGGTATGGACTTTAATGTCATGGCTTGTGATTTTGCCAGTACAGCATTCTGCGCTGCACAGATGGGTAAATGGCAGGGTAATATCTGGATGAATACCCCAGTATCTCAATGGGGAGCACGCGTTAAACAACAGTTAAATCCTGAAGTTGCAGTTCAAGTGGGAGTTTATGAATTTAACCCGGACAATGGTAATGGCAAGGCTGAAGGTCAAGGCTGGAGTCTGGATACGGATCATGCGGATGGTGTAACCATTCCGGCAGAGGTGGTCTGGACTCCAAAATCTTTTGTGAACGGTTTACCGGGTAGCTACCGTGTTGGTGGTATGTATAACACGGCTGATGATATTGCTAACCAAAAAGACATCGCAACAGGTGAAGGAAAAAACCGTACCTTTGCAGGCTGGTTAGCAATAGAGCAACAGTTAACATCGACAGGTAGTGGCCGTCAGGGTTTACATTCATTTGCCAATTTTACCTGGCATGACCGTGATACCAATAAAGTGGATAATTCACAACAAATTGGTGTGAAATATATTGGTTTAGTGGATAGCCAGCCAAATGACATTTTAGGTTTGGCAGTGAATCGTGTGCATGTGAATGATCGCTTTGCGGATTCACGGCCAGCTTTCAATGCTAGCGCTGAATACAATATCGAACTCAACTACAGCTATAACGCAACAAAGTGGTTAATGTTACGTCCAAACCTGCAATATGTAGTAAATCCAGGGTCTAGCAATCAAGTAGACAATGCATTAGTACTAGGTTTAACTACACGAGTGATCTTCTAAAGTTGGATCATTCACGTTATAACTAAACAGGCTCTTGGGAGCTTGTTTTTATTTCTAGAGTGAAACTGTGCAATAAAAAGAGGAAATACAGCGTGGCATTACTATTTCAACCTATTCAATTTGGATCACTGCAACTTCAAAATAAAATCGTAATTGCGCCGATGTGTCAGTACTCTGCAACAGAGCAGGGGGAAATTACCTATTGGCATGAGCAGCAATGGGCCAATTATGCTTTGTCTGGTGCCGGTTTATGTATTGTGGAAGCGACTGCGGTACAGCCACAAGGTCGGATTAGCTATGCAGATCTGGGATTGTGGAATGATAGCCAGACAGCACAGATCAAGACCTTACTGGAAAAGGTGCGATCTCTTTCGCCAATGCCCTTTGCGATTCAGCTGGCACATGCTGGGCGTAAAGCCTCTACAGATAAACCTTGGGAAGGCAAGGGGCAAATTGCACCAGATCAGCCTTTAGGCTGGCAGACTGTCTCTGCCAGTGATATTCCCTTTCAAGCACATGAGCACCCACCAAAAGCCTTAAGTCTTGAGGAAATCCAGCAAGTAATTCAGGACTTTGCTGCCAGTGCCAAGCGTGCTGTCGAAGCAGGATTTGAGCTGATTGAGCTTCATGCTGCGCATGGCTATTTGCTGCATCAATTTATGTCACCTCTGTCGAATCAGCGCCAGGATCAATATGGCGGTTCATTTGAAAACCGGATTCGTCTGACTTTAGAGGTCTTTAAAGCGATGAAAGATGCGGTTCCTGAAGGCTATCCAATTGGCGTGCGTATTTCTGCAACCGACTGGATGAAAGAGGTTGAAAGCTGGAACATTGAGGCTGCTGTTGAACTTTCTGAAGCGCTGGAAGCATCGGGAGCTGTTTATATCCACGTTTCGAGTGCAGGTTTACATGTAGACCAGAAAATTGATGTGCATCCGAATTATCAGGTTCCTTTTGCAGAAGCGATTAAAAAGGCGGTCAATATTCCAGTGATTGCGGTCGGTTTGATTACGGAAGCAATGCAGGCAGAAGGAATTCTACAATATGGACAGGCAGATGCTATCGCGCTTGCGCGTGGCATTTTGTATGATCCACGCTGGCCATGGCATGCAGCTGCGACACTCGGTGAAACCGTAGAGGTGACGCCTCAGTATTTGCGTTGCCAGCCACACGGTTTGCGTGATCTGCTTAAGCCTTTCTCCTCAGCGGACAAATAAAACTGCTTGTTGAATGAGTGGAAGTTAATCGTTCAGGGATGAACATATTAAGGAACAATGCAGTAAAACTGCAGAAAATTAATGTTATTCACTATTCTATTTCCAATTTGTGCCGTCGTGTTTTTAGGTTATATCGCTGCACAAACCCAATTTATCACCCCCTCGCTGATTACGGCGATGAGCCAGTTTGTAATGAAGATTTCCTTGCCAGCTTTTCTGTTACAAGCCTTGGCAAGTAAACATCTCAGCGATATCTGGAGTCCACAGTATTTTATTGCCTATGCAGGCGGTTCTTTGCTGCTCTATGGCGCGGTATTTTTCTGCTGCCGCTATTTCTTCAAGGTTTCTCTCACTGAGTCCGGTGTGCTGGCCATGGGTGGCTCCATGTCCAATACCGGGTTTATCGGCACGGCGATACTGACTTTATTGATTGGTTCACATTCAGCAATTTATCTTTCATTGACTCTTATTGTAGAAAATCTGCTGATCGTGACCTTGATGCTGATTCTGGCTGAACGGGGTCTGCAGGCTCCCGGTACAACTGGCAAAAGTATATTGACTGGAACATTGCTACGGATCTTGAAAAATCCGGTGATTCTTTCGATTATGCTGGGTATTTTGTGCATAGTTCTAGATATTCAACTACCAGAATTACTTAGCTCTACCTTAAAAATGTTAGGGCAAACTGCATCGCCACTGGCCTTATTTGTGATTGGTGGTAGCCTGATTGGCATGAATCTCAGCTCACTGACGGCCTTTAGCTGGTTCCTGACAGCCATGAAAGTCCTCGTCATGCCATTGCTGATTTTCAGTTTATTATCGGCTTTTGATGTCAGTCGTGAGATGCTTTTTATCGGCACATTGCTGGCGGCATTGCCAATGCCAATCGCTTTTGGGATTTTTGCCCAGCATTATGGGGTACAGGAAAAAGCTTTACCGCCATTGGTACTCAGTACCTTAATGGGCTTTATTGTGGTGGCAGTCATCCTGACTCAGTCTGGCTATTTTCTCAGTTAAACATTCCAATAAAAAAGCCCCGAATCAGGGGCTTTTTATAGCTTAGGTTAGCTTTTCTTTTGCGCCGTTGGTTGAGCTGGTTTCTTGCTTTGTTCAGCAATCATTTTCTCTACTGCCGCCAGAGACTCTTTGGCCTGTGGAATATTTTCCTGAGCCAAGGCACTAAAGATTTTCTTCGCTTCAGGCAGGTTTTGCGGCACGATATTACCATTGGCAAACATGTTAGCGACTGCCATCAGGGCAGGGATATAGCCTTTCTTGGCAAGCTCCTGAATCGAGCTTAAACCTTGCTGAATCGGTTTTTCATCCTTATTTTTAAAGCCCATGCTGATGTCATACAGGGCTTTGGCATGAATCGCCTGGAAATTATCTTTTTTAACCAGTGGTTGAAGTTTTTTCAGTGCTTGCTGATCAGAAGCAGGTTTTCCTTCAGCAAAAAGTAACACTGCCAGATCCACAGTAGCATCATCAAAACCGGCACTAGATGCGCGTTCCAGATATTGTTTGGCTTTGGTCAGATCCTGTTTCAGCCCCATTGTGCCACCTGCATAATTTTTACCGAGGACATAGTTGGCAACTGGGTAGCCTTTGCTTGCTGACTGTTCATACAGTTGTACCGCTTTTTTCTCATTCTTTGCGGTGCCCTGACCAGTCTGGGTTAAATAGCCTAAGTTATACAGTGCTTGAGCATTCCCTTTCTGTGCTAACTCATTTAGTAAAGTGTGAGCACCCTTAAAGTCATTGGCTTTGACTAGGGCTTCAACCTTGGCAAATTGAGGATCAACTGCTTCAGCTTTGGTATTTGCATTGGCAAGTGCATATTGAGTTGAAACTGCGAGCATCGCAGCAAATATTATTTTTTTCATGGTTCCTGGACCTTGTTGTATGCAACACCTGATTCCGTGGTGTTTTTTAAATTATTACAGCTACATCATAAAATGATTTTATACTTTGTAAATATCCTAATTGTCACGAAATACAAATATAATAGAGAGTGATGAAGAGAAGATGAAGACTATTTTTACCACAAAACTTTGAAATTCTATGAATCTCTGATTAAATCCGCGTTTGAGCCATGAAGTAGGGTGAAACAATGTTTATTAAAGGCATTAAGCGTGCATATGATCAAATCAGTAAGGATGCCAGTATCGCTGATGAGGATAAGTTCGATGCATTACTCATGCGATTGGGTCAAAACTTTTTAGTCAGCAATGAAGACCGTGTATATATTTTTGAGCATGAAGGTAAAACCGCACGCTTCGATGCGAAACATGCACGCGCTTTTCATTTTAAAGATTATGTGATTAAAGACATGAACAAATTGTTCCATGATTTTAATCTTTAAAAAAAATCCTCCATATAGGAGGATTTTTTTAAGGTGATTTTCTTATTGTGGACGAGCGACATCACCACTAAGTGCTTCAGGCAGGTCGAGTACAGTCAAACCTAATTCAATAAGCGCTTCCGGTTTGGCAACCACGAGTGCTTTAAAGCCGCCGTCAATATTGACACTGTTTACGACTTCTACATCATTATTCAGTTTACTTGCGATAGCAGGTGCTGCACCTGTACCTTGTACCAGATGCAACCAGTGTTTCGGTTTGGCTTTGAACCATAAACGGGCAATGACTTCCTGACCGAGGTAACACCCCTTGTCATAGTGGATGCCTTCACGCTGATGCAGGCGCAGTTCTTGTGGCTGGAATTGTTCTGCGGTTGCTGCCTGAATCCATGCCTGACCTGATTCAATTGCATTCATTTCCCAAGCTTGAGTATCCGTTGCTTCAGGACCAAATTCGCTATGAATACCTACAGTAACTGGATAAGCTGAACCTACTTCTTCCAGCTTCATTTTGGAGAAAGCGCCAAACTTGCGGATGTGCTTGGCAAAGTCTTCGGCCTGATCAGCAGTCACAACAATTTCAAAGCTTTCAGCGTTAATTTTTTTCAGCCATAAACCAAATAGAATGCGTCCTTTTAAACTACAGATTGCGGTATAGCGTGTCTGGTTTTCAGCCAAGGCTTCAGTATTTAAAGTCACTTGACCTTGCAGGAATTTTTGCGCATCTACTCCATTCAGCGTAAATAAGGTAAAAGCAGGAGATGTTGCCATGATCAGCCTCAGTTTGAATACTAAAAATCAATCAAGCTATTGTGCAGCAAGCATTATCTCTAGGCAAATAAAAAAGCCCGCAATATCAGATGCAGGCTTTTAATTAAAAGCGAGAGTTAATGATGATGGTCATGTGAACCAGGTAAATCGGCATTACAGTCAAATTTGCCGCCACAGATTCGTACATATTCCATCATGCCCTGATCTTCATGATCGAGAATATGACAATGCTGTACAAAGTCACCTTCGAATTTCTTGTAATGACTTCGAACAATCACTTCATATCCCGGTTTAACAAAAATGGTATCCTTGAATTGTCCTTTTAAACCTCGGTACTGGACATCATCCAGCTCATTGGGCGTGGTTGCAGGTTCAGATATTGCTTCACTTACGTCCTTTTTATCCGGGTTTAAAATTTTAACAATCTGGAACGGATTGACATGGATATGGAAAGGATGTCCCAGATTTGCGCTGGTCAGTACCCATTCATCGACTTTACCTATTTCTAGCTTACGCACATATTTGCCATTGACCACACTTTCTCCAGTGAAGGTTTCTCCAAAACTATAAATGCCTGGATGATCAGCATAGCGATAACCGAATTTACCATTTGGACCAAAAGAGGCATCAAAAGTAGAGCGTTGTGGCGGTCGGTCTTGAATCAGCTTATCTATTTCTCTGGTCATCAATGAGGGATGATCAGTAAAGGCAGACAGATTAAGTTGCGCTAATTGCGCCTGAATTTCCTTGCTTAAGCCGATTTTCTGTGCCTGATCTCTTAAAAACTGAGCAGCAGTTTGCGCCTTCAACTTGGTGGATTTTACATTTACCCAGCCCAGCAGCTGTGCATTTAGCCCATTGTTAGGAGATAACTGTGGGGTGATTTCACCGGAAGTTCTGGTATTGATTTCATCATCAACATTTAATCTTGAATCAAAGATGCAGTATTTATTGGTGGAGGGAAAGCTGAGCATGGCATCGTGACGATAACCTGGCTGGAACACGGAAAGGGTACGGGTCTGGGCCTGGGTCATCGTTAAACCGTCTTGGGCAATCGTGTGAACTGGCAGGCTGGTCAGTTGATCGAAAGCAACTTTTGAGGCGGGAATGAGAATATCCCCCTGATAGGAAAGACAGGTATCCACCGTTTGTTTGGCAGTATATTGGCTGGAGCCAGGTAATTCTTTAATGATTAGGCCAATAGTGTCCCGGACCCCTCCATGAATCATACGCCAGCGATTAAATTCATTTTGATTGACCTGAATTTCGCCTAATACTTTGCCATTAATTGAAGTGTAGTAGTTATTTAACCCCCAAGAGTTGAAGCTATTCAGACCAGCATAGTTTTCCATCGTGCCTATGCCTGCACCTTTACAATCATTGCTGTTTAAAGATTGGCCTTCAGTGTCAGTACAGTCATATTGAATTTGCTGGAAGACCAGGATTTTTTCATTTGCATCATTATGCTTGGCTTTATCTTTCCATAAAATGTCGAGATCACCTGTAAACGTCACCTTGCCATTTTTCACTTTAGGTACACGGCTTCCTTCCACAATGAGCGGACCAGCCATCCCACTAGATACCTGAATTGCGGTCGAGCCATGTAAATGGGCATGGTACCAGTAAGTGCCCGCAGGATGATTGGGTTCAATCTTATATTGATAGTCAAGATTCGCCTGTGGGGCAATTTTCAGAAAGACATTGTCACTATTTCCCTGAGGGCTGACCCAGAAACCATGTGTATGCAGGTTGGTGGTATTAAAACAATGGGGTTCATTCGGATCGAGAATATTTTCACAGCTTTCAGGTGTTTCATCAGGTAGCTGATTATTTAAATTAATCGACAAGGTTTCACCCTGTTTGACCCGAATCTGTGGACCAACCAGTTCATCTACAATTCCGGTTTCACGTGCTTCCTGCTTGTTCAATAAACTGGCTTTAGTCAAGTAACCCCGAACCAGTAATTGATCCCATTGCAATTGCCTCGGGTTATAAATCTTATTGGTCTTATATGCCGCAACCAGTTCGTATTTACCTTTAGCACCTTTTTGCAGCAAGGGTGGATTATTAATGCGTGATTCCGATTTACCAGAGGCGGGGGGGGAAGGGGGAGAAGGATGATCCGGTTTAGTGGGGTGGGTAGGAGTAGGTTTAGTCGGATTGTATGGATCGGAGGGCTTTTTCCCTCCAATCCAGCTGGAAGCCAAAACTGCCACTAATACAGTAATGATCCCAATAATGGCGATCTGTAACATGTTCTTCACCTTTATTAATTTTTATGTTGTGTGTTGTTGTTATGAAGTACTTACCGCCTAGATGTACTGAAATGTTTTAAGGGTGAATATCACCAAATTGGGATATACAGATAGATGACAGGGAAAGGTCAAAACTATTCAAGTAATAAGCTACCCAAAAGAAGTATTAAGTTTTTGAATTAATTATGATATTTAAAGTAATTTGCAAGAAATCATCGACTGTAAAAAAATCTTAAAAAAGTTAGGGATTTTAATCTGACTCACTTGCTTTACAGGTTCTCAGGTACCAAGCGCATATTACATTTTCCTAAAAACTAAAAAGAGATAGAAATAAACCTGGAAAATTTTATTGATGCTATGGTTTATTGTCAGGCTAAGGACTTTGCCAAAGATGAAAAAGAGTCAAAAAATTATCTATTCAACTAGTGCTATTTCTACCCAGAAACTCAGTTCATCTAAAAATCGTCTTTTGCCTTTAAATGAAAAAATAAAAGATACCGTTAATCTTAAATAAGTCTATTTTTTGAGCTACAAGGCTATTCTCATACTAAAGAATAAGAAGGATTTGCCCGGTTTTTTTCTAGAAAATAAGGATTTAGAGCCATTCTTTTAAAGAATATGTATCCATTTATTTCAAAAACGCTATTTTTTATATATAAGTTTATGAAATATAAAAGATTTGGGAAATGGCTTTTCCACAGTGTACTATGCCTGCAAAACGATGTGAAACATCTACAACAAGTATGCAGTACAAAAGAACGATTCAAGAGGCAGGTAAGCTATGAACAACAACTACCGTAAACCACTGCAAGGTACCCAGCTGGAATATTACGACGTGTGTCAGGCCGTTGAAGATATTCAGCCAGGCGCATATGCCAAGCTTCCCTATACTTCCAAAGTGCTGGCAGAGCAGTTGGTACGCCGTTGTGATCCTGCCATTCTGGAACAGTCACTACGTCAGCTAATTGAGCGTAAACAGGACCATGATTTCCCGTGGTATCCAGCCCGTGTGGTATGTCATGACATTTTGGGGCAAACGGCACTGGTCGATCTTGCCGGTCTGCGTGATGCGATTGCCGATCAGGGCGGTGACCCCTCCAAAGTCAATCCGGTGGTGCCAACCCAGCTGATTGTCGACCACTCGCTGGCAGTGGAATATGGCGGCTTTGATCCGGATGCATTTGAGAAAAACCGTGCGATTGAAGACCGCCGTAACGAAGACCGTTTCCATTTTATTGAATGGACCAAAACGGCTTTTGAAAATGTTGATGTTATTCCAGCCGGTAACGGCATCATGCACCAGATCAATCTGGAAAAAATGTCACCGGTGATTCAGAACCGTGACGGTGTTGCATTCCCGGACACTTGTGTTGGTACAGATTCGCATACGCCACATACTGATGCATTGGGTGTAATTTCGGTGGGTGTTGGTGGCCTGGAAGCTGAGAACGTGATGCTGGGCCGTGCATCTTGGATGCGTCTGCCAGATATTATCGGTGTAGAGTTAGTTGGACAGCGTCAACCGGGCATTACCGCAACAGATATCGTTTTGGCCTTAACTGAATTCCTACGTAAGGAACGTGTTGTGGGTGCGTACTTAGAATTCTTTGGTGAAGGTGCTGACAGCATGTCAGTGGGTGATCGCGCCACAATTTCTAATATGACCCCTGAATATGGTGCAACGGCTGCCATGTTCTATATTGATCAAAACACCATTGATTATCTGACCCTGACTGGTCGTGAATCAGAACAAGTCAAACTGGTTGAAGGCTATGCCAAGGAAATTGGTCTGTGGTCATCGGAAATGACACAAGCGGAATATCCACGTGTATTGCGTTTTGACCTGTCGACTGTGACCCGTAATATTGCTGGTCCATCGAATCCGCATGCGCGTGTTTCAACTGCTGACCTGAAAGAAAAAGGTATTGCCGGGGTAGTAGAAAACCGTACCGATGGCCTGATGCCAGATGGTGCGATCATCATCGCGGCGATCACTTCATGTACCAATACTTCCAACCCACGTAATACTGTTGCAGCAGGTTTATTGGCACGTAAAGCCAATGAGCTTGGTTTAGTGCGTAAGCCATGGGTGAAATCATCTTTTGCACCGGGTTCTAAAGCAGCTGCGCTGTACTTGGAAGAAGCAGGTGTACTTGAAGATCTGGAAAAACTCGGCTTTGGTATCGTAGCTTATGCCTGCACCACCTGTAACGGCATGTCAGGTGCGCTTGATCCAAAGATTCAGCAGGAAATTATTGACCGTGACCTGTATGCCACAGCGGTATTGTCCGGTAACCGAAACTTCGATGGCCGTATCCATCCGTATGCAAAACAGGCTTTCCTGGCATCTCCACCATTAGTCGTGGCTTATGCAATTGCCGGTACGATTCGTTTTGATATCGAAAAAGATGCACTAGGCACAGACAAAGATGGCAATCCGATTTACCTGAAAGACATCTGGCCATCTGATGAAGAAATTGATGCTTTGGTAAAAGAGTCAGTCAAGCCGGAGCAATTTAATAAAGTTTATATTCCAATGTTTGATCTGGGCGAGCGCGAGAAGGCAGCGAGTCCACTGTATGACTGGCGTCCGCAAAGTACCTATATTCGTCGTCCACCGTACTGGGAAGGTGCACTGGCTGCACCGCGTACACTCACCAACATGCGTCCACTGGCTATTCTTGGCGATAACATTACCACCGACCATTTATCGCCTTCAAATGCGATTGTGCGTGATTCGGCAGCGGGTGAATACTTAGCAAAAATGGGTGTGCCCGAGGAAGACTTTAACTCTTATGCGACGCACCGTGGCGATCACCTGACTGCACAGCGTGCAACCCTGGCGAATCCTAAGTTGTATAACGAAATGGTGGTCCGTTCTGATGGCACCATCAAGCAGGGTTCAAAAGCACGTGTGGAGCCGGAAGGCGAAGTGATGCGCATGTGGGAGGCGATAGAAACCTACATGAACCGCAAGCAGCCGTTGATCGTGATTGCTGGTAAAGACTATGGTCAGGGTTCAAGTCGTGACTGGGCTGCGAAAGGTGTGCGTCTGGCAGGTGTAGAAGCGATTGTGGCTGAAGGTTTTGAGCGTATTCACCGTACTAACCTGGTGGGTATGGGCGTTCTTCCACTTGAGTTTAAACCGGGTACAGACCGCAAGACTTTAAAGCTGGATGGTACTGAGCTATATAGCGTGATTGGTAATATTGCACCACGTTCGACTTTGACACTTGTGATTGAGCGCGCAACTGAAGATGGTAAGGAACAGACGATTGAAGTGCCTGTGACCTGTCGTCTGGATACCGAAGAAGAAGTATCTGTGTATGAAGCAGGAGGGGTATTACAACGCTTTGCGCAGGATTTCTTGGAAGGGAATGTGGCTTGATTTAAGTTACTTCTTTTTAATCCACCCCAACCCTCCTTTTTCAAAGGAAGGTTGGGGTGGATTAAAGTTATTGAATTTGTTTAAAAAACGCTCTAATGTTCATTGGGGCGTTTTTTAAATTTGGGGAAAATAAAAATGCATAGAATAAGTGAGATAACTATAAAAAATTTCAAATCATGTATAGATACACAATTGAAATTAGAACCTTTTACAGCATTAGTCGGTTATAACAATGCTGGAAAATCTAACATTTTAAAGTGTATTGATATTTTAGTTAGGGGTAAAGCGCAAGAGCAATCAAGTTTTTATAATAAAGATGAACAGTTAGAGATAATTGCTTTGGTGCAGGGATTGGACGGTAATGCATTAGGTCATTTATCAGAAGCCCAGCGCGAAAGTCTTGTTCCTTATATTGAAAATAATTCTACTAGAATTAGATTTCTACAGAAAAAGCCAGGAACAGGTAGAAATGCGGTTCAAATGGAAGTTCAGAAACCAAATTCAGATAATGATCAATGGAATAATCCTAATGGATTACCACAAGCTATAACCACGCTTTTTCCTGAACCAACCTTCATTAATTCAATGGAGGATTCAGCAGAAGATGTTTTCAAGGTCAAAGCTGGAAATACTATAGGAAAGTTAATTGCAATTTTGCAAAAGCAAATTGTTGAAACGAATGTAGACGTAGTAAATAGTGCTCTAGCTGAAATTGGTTCTAAATTAAATTTAAGTGGTAGTGAACGATTAAAAGAGTTTGAAGAGTTTGATATTGAAATTAGTCAAAAGGTAGCAGATTTTTTCCCCGGTTTGAAATTAAATATCGATATACCTACACCTGATATAAGTGATCTATTTAAACAAGGTAGATTAAAAGTAACAGAGGATAGTAGCGATCGTGTGACAGATTTTAACGATATGGGACATGGTGCACAGAGAGCAATTCAGATGACGCTAATACGTCATTTATCAGAAATAACTAAAGATGTTTCTAAAGATGGGAAAACTAATTTGCTATTGATAGATGAGCCTGAATTATTTTTGCATCCACAAGCAATTGAGTTATTAAGAGCGTCCCTCAAATCCTTATCTAAAAAAGGTTATCAAGTAATATTTACAACACATTCCCCTTTTATGATTGAGCAAGAGGATATTCCTTATACAAATATAGTCCGTAAAAACAATAGAGGTACTCGTGTTGAAGTTCGTTTGAATGAGGCTATTATAAAAGTTCTAAATAGTAATGAGGCGCAAGCACGCTTGTTATTTGAAACTTATAATTTAGGGCAAATATTATTTTCTGATAGTGTATTGATTGCCGAAGGTGATACAGAAAAACATGTTTTACCAAATTTAATTAAAAAGGTGACGGGTAAATCGCTAGGTGAATTGAAGTTAGCTCTCGTGGTAGCGACTGGCTCACAAAATATTCCTGGGATGATTAAGATATTAAAAGAAATGAACATACCTGTTAAAGCATTGGCGGATTTAGATTTTGCTTTTACAGCGCATAAGTTTCAGTTAATAGAGAGTGGGCATCCATGTATTGAAAAGTGTTTAGAAATTATTGGAAAATTACAACCTATACATGGTTTCAGCTTACAAGGTCGTTATCCCACAGGAGGGAATGGATACAAGAGTGCACAAGTATATGAATTGTTGGCTCAAGATGAGCAAGCGCTCGAACCTATTGAGAGTTTAATAAACCATTTTAAAACTCAATCCATTTGGCTATGGAAATTAGGAGCTATTGAACCGCATCTTTGTTTAGAAGCTAAGCAAACAGGTGAATGGTATAAATTTAGAAAAAATTTACAGGATAAAGAACTTGAGGATGTTGTTGCTGATCCTTTAGTAATTAAACAGTTTGCAACGTGGTGTACATTACAAAGCTGATCTTCGCCCAAATGCCACCATCATTTACAAAAATGGACAATAGACATTCATCACCAGAGGGTTATACTAGTTTCACCATTTTCTAAAACAACGGAGAACAAAGATGGTTATTGCTGGCTCTAAACCGGGAACAGGTTTCTATTTTTGTGTTCAATGTGGACATCGCGTTTACTTAGAAATTGGTACAGACCGCTTACCACCGTGTACCAAATGCCAAGGCACCCAATATAACGATAAGGTTGCCTAAGCTACAGCAAAAAATAAAACAGAAAAACCTGTTTTAAATAAAAGCCCTATTACCCCATAGGGCTTTTTGCTATTTTAGAGAGAAAGAAAAATCACCCATCGCCACAAACAGGTTTGGAGCGCAGTATGGAAACGATCCTCGGTTTATGTATTGGTATTGGACTCAGTGCAGCGTGTGGCTTTCGTATATTCGCACCTTTGCTGGTCATGAGTATCGCTTGTAATCTGAACTGGTTTGAACCGATCCAGGGCTTCGGCTGGCTGGCTTTACCCTCGGTTTGTTTGACACTGGGCATCGCGACCTTATGTGAAATCATCGCTTACTATATTCCCTGGGTGGATAATATCCTTGATATTATTGCTACCCCCGCAGCTGTCATTGCTGGAACCGTATCTACGATGGCAGTAAGTAGTGGGGAAATGTCGCAGTTTATAGCTTGGGCAACCGCATTAATTGTAGGTGGAGGCACCGCCGGAGCAGTACAATTTGGTACGGTGGCTTTGCGAGGTTTATCAACTACCACCACCGGTGGAGTAGGAAATCCGGTCATTTCTACGGGGGAGTGGGTCAGTGCGATCTTGATTTCAATTTTATCCTTCTTGGCACCTGTAATGCTGGTGATAGTATTAATTATTGCTGCCATCTGGTTTGTACGCTGGTTTAAACAGATCAAGAAAAAAAAAGCTGATCCTGGTATAGCATAAATCCTCTAAGTCACTGTTTTATAAATCTAAAACTAAATAGTAAGTTCATGTGAAAGGACTAAAAAAACTCTAAAAAGTGATTGATTTTTATTCATTAAAGGCATAATTTTAGTATGGGATTAATAAATACATACTTTTATTATGATTTTAATCCCTACCTTTATAAAAAAGAATATGGGGAGTTTGCATGGATATGATCAAGTTTGTGATTGATGAGCATACGACAGACAATGGTGCACATCTGATCCATAATTCAACGATGGGGTGTGAAGACTTGCCTGATCCTGATGCTCAGATTCTGATTGGTTATTTTGCCAATTATGAACTGGCGTATAAGCGTGCGCGCATGAACTGGCCTAGAGAGAAAGTGACCGGTTGTGAAAAATGCTGCAAGGCATAACTCATGAATCAATCAGTAATTAAAAATGAATATGATGTTGAGATTTTTGACCCTGCCATTGTGTAGGGTCATTTTGTTTCAGCTTTCATCTTTCTATGTTAAAAATAATAAGCAACATGTGCCTATACATATGAGATCAGGAAAATGAAAATAGCAAAACTTGCAGTTTTTTTCAGTGCAACCATATTGATCTCGAATGCAGCCGTAGCGCAACAAGCTTTAAAGCCCCAACAGCGCCAGTCACAACAAGATCAAAAAACTTTTCAAGCCTATGTCCCTAAAAACTATTCTTTCTTTGAAGTAGTAAAAGGTGACTTGAATAAAGATGGTGTGCCAGATGCTGTACTGATTGTCAAAGCTACAGATCCTAAAGCTTTAGTTAAAGATGAATATCGTGGAACCTTAGACCGGAACCGCCGAGGTATCATTGTTCTTTTGGGGCAAAAGGACAAGAACACTTATAAACAGTTTCTGCAAAACCTGAACTGTTTCAGCTCGGATCAGGAAGATGGTGGGGTGTACTATCCACCTGAACTGGTGCCTGAAATTAACAAAGGACTACTGCAGCTTACGTATCAGCATGGACGTTATGGCTATTGGAGCTATAAATTCCGTCTTCAGAATCTGGATATGCGACTGATTGGCTATGACCAGTTTTCTCATCATGGTCCTTTGCTTGAATCGAAAACCAGCTTTAATCTGCTGACTGGCAAAAAAATCTATAGTAAAAACCTAATCACGGATCCGGAGCGCAAACCAAAATATAAAGAAACGCACTCAGTGCATAAAAAGTCACCTATTTATTTATCCAAAATTAAAGACTTTGATCAAATCACATTTTAAATATCTAACTGCCTGAAATTGGCGCACATTTTGCAATTTATTTAATACGAGGATGCAAAGCTTCATCTAATCGCAGAGCTTTGACTTAATTTAGTGCGCTTTTATGCACGATAAAGAGGGCAATTGAGTATGGATATGACCAACCACGTTTCTGAATCCCCGAAACTACCGCTTTCTGCACATGCCTGTGCGGCCTGGTCGCTCATATTTGTGCCTTTTTGTGGGGTAATTGGGCTGATCTATTTTGCGCTGGCTTATCTGATCAATCTGAAAGTACTGACATCTGAATTAAGCAAAATGAATAAAGTACTGGCAATTATCATGTCCGGGATGTGTGCCATGAGTGGCTGGTGGTTTACTGCACAATGGTTGCAGGGAACTTTTTAAAGTGAAAAAAAGGAGAAAAGGGGTAAATAAAATTCCAATAAAGCTCCTTTTTTTAAAATAAAACGTCATAAAAATGAGTCAATGAGATTTATTTCTCTGAATTTTCTTTTAAATCGGAATAATTTTTCAAAAATTAGAAAAATGATAAAAACATAGGAAATTAATTCCGTGTGCTCAAGGCTAATATATGTCTCAAGGGTGTGACGGGATCGGAAAGAGTAGCATGCTGTGAGCGGCGCAAAACGCGAGAGCAGTACTTACCCAAAAGGTCTTGATCCGGCTTAGGACGCTATGAACCAGAAGTTTGTAGGCTATAAGATCAATTCTTACAAAGATTGATAGTTGAAGTAAACCATCACGAGTTTTCCCAACACCCTAAAAATTCTCCAGTAAAACCCATTAGAAAATATAAAAATAACTCTTCTATTCAAATCTCCTTAACAGTGTTATATCCGCCATTTCTTATTATTCAGTCAATTTATGCTAGTCTGGAAATTGAACCGTATCCTTTAGAGGAATCGCGATGGAACTTGATTTCTGGCGGAAATTTTTACTGTATGCATTGTTCGTTAATTACAGCATATTAATATTCTGGTTCCTGATCATTGTCTTTGCCCGCGACTGGGTCAAACAGTTGCATGGAAAATGGTTCAAGCTCTCAGATTCAACCTTTGATGCCATTCATTATGCGGGTATGGCACTCTATAAGATTGGTATTTTTCTATTTAATCTAGTGCCTTTATTGGTTTTATATCTGATGTAGATATAGAGAGAAATAATAGATTTGAATCTTTTATTAACGTGACTTTAACCTGTGGTCGAATAGTAATCTCAAAGACCCAGTTCAACTTATTAAAATTATGCAACTAAAAACAACAACATCGCTAAAAGGAGTTCAGGCAAATGAATCAGTTTAAACCCGCCCTGATTTTAGGTGCACTCATCGGCTTAGGAATGATTATAGCGGGATGGATTCTGGGGAATAGTGCCGTCAAGATCAAACAGTATGAACGAATTGTTTCGGTCAAAGGCCTGTCTGAACGTGAAGTTAGGGCAAATGTCGCGGTCTGGCCGATTCGCTTTAGTTCGGCCAGTCAGGATGTGACTCAGCTTTATGACGTGATGGAACTACAAACCCAGCAAATCCAGACGTTCCTGAAAGGTGAAGGCTTTAAAGCCGAAGAAATTACCACGGGAGCACCCGTCACCACAGATAAATATGCACAGCAGTATGGCGGAGATGCCAATGTTGCCCTGCGTTATACCGCACATCAAACCATTACCGTATATACCCATAATATTGATGCAGTACGGGCAGCACAAACCCGTTTAGCAGAACTGGGTAAAAAGGGCATTGCCTTTGGTGGCGATGATTCTGGACAACGAACTGAGTATCTATTTACTGGCTTGAATGACATTAAACCAGCGATGATTGAACAGGCCACACAAAATGCTCGGAGCGTGGCAGAAAAATTTGCAGCTGATTCACAAAGTCGTCTAGGAAAAATCAAAACTGCTAATCAGGGTCTGTTCAGTATTGAAGATCGCGACAGTAATACACCCTATCTTAAAAAAGTTCGTGTCGTATCTACAGTCGATTACTATCTGGCAGATTAAATTGACCGGAAGCAATTCAGCAGTACGATCTGAGCAGCTTAAACCCGGCTGGCCAAGTCGCAAGCCGAGTATAACCTCCTTAAATCAACTTCCTGTAAACGTTCAGATTGACACACTGAATTGACATTGTTATTTTGCGCATCTTTCTCCCCATGCAATTGCGCCATGCCACTAAACGATAACTTTGTTTACTGCCCACCTCAAGATCCGATTAAAATTCTCTATGAAGATGAGGATCTGGTGGTGATTGAAAAACCGGCAGGGTTGTTGTCGGTGCCGGGTCGTCTGCCAGAGCATCATGACAGCGCTTATTTACGTGTGTGCGAGCAATTTCCGGAAGCACGAATTACCCATCGCCTGGATATGGGTACTTCCGGAATTCTGATGTTTGCCAAGCATCGTGATGCAGAAGTGGCAGTCAGTAAAATGTTTCAGGCACGTACAGTGAATAAGCATTACATCGCTTTGGTACAAGGCAAACTGGTCGGTGAGGGTGAAGTTAATGCCCCACTCATCACTGACTGGGAAAATCGGCCACGTCAGATGGTACATACGGAACTGGGCAAGCCCTCTAAAACCCTGTATCAAGTGTTGGATTATGATGTGGCACAAGATATTAGCCGTGTCTTATTAATGCCGATTACCGGGCGTTCACATCAACTGCGTGTACATATGATGCATATTGGTCATCCGATTACTGGCGATAAAATTTATCACCCCGAACCACTGCGCAGTCCGCTGCAACGTATGGCCCTGCATGCCAGTTATCTTGCATTTACCCAGCCCTTAAGTGATAAACCGGTAGAAATTCACGGTAGTGTGCCTTTTTAATATTTTCTAGTTTCGACTCCATGTTTTATTAAATAATATTTGAATTTCTGGAATGAATGCAGAACACTTTACTCATCTATTGCGTTGTATAAAGTGTGAGAAAATATTTCATATTTTTTCTTTAATTCTCCAAATTTACTTATTTTTTGATCTAAAAAGCATTAGTTTAAATATAGTTATGTGCTTTGTTGAACTATGTAAATTTATAAGTTTACCTATCTTAATACTGTCTCATGAAGAAAATTAAATTTTTAAAAAGATCAAAATTTGGTAAATTTAAATCTATGTTATCAAACAATATTATATTTTAATTTTGATAAAAATTAAGAAATATAATATTATTTCATTAGATTCAATAACTTACTGTCTATCTTATAAGTTAATTCATACTTAAAGCTTTAATATTTTTATTCTGGCAAGATTTCAAGAGATAAAACAGTAAAATTCAACAAAAATATCAATATTATTAAATATTTATACCTAATTCTAGTGATAGGATTTTTGAGAAAATCAGTGCAAACTAAGAATCTTTCATAAGTTCTTTGATTTGATTTAAAGCATTTTTCTTATTGTATTTTTTTAATTAGGGCACGGACGATGTCAAGTATTATTTTATTCGTTCTGGTGGGGATACTATCTGGCGTACTTGCAGTCACACTAAACAAATTAAAATCCCTGCGTGGAAACCTCGATGTTTTACAAAACAATCTGGATCATGCACGTCATAAACTGACAGATTATGAACAACAGGTAGAAGATAGTGAGTACGAGTTGTCTCAGCTACGCGTGCAGATCAGTAGTTTACGCACGACTTTAGAAAAATATAAGAAATACCAGGAGATCTGCGAAATTGAACAATATGTCATTAACCGTACCTTACAGGCTGAAAATTTTGTAAAAATGACCAAGGTTGATGCTTCAATCATGGTGGATGATATTAAAGGCTATATCGAGCGGGTGAAGGCATTTATAGAGGGTTATCAGGCTAAGGCAATTCAAAAGGTTGATCAGCAGGCACGGGAAAAACTGCAACGTTATTATAAACAGGCACAAGAAGAATATCGCTTGCAGGATGTGGTTACTGCCTTAGAGCATAAAATTCATGGTTATCAGTATGGATTCTCGCTAGCAGCTAAAGATGTTTTGACTGAATTAATAGAGGGTTATCAGGAGCAAGATACTGCAAGACATTTACAGGATATTCGTGAGCAAATTGAGCAGGCGATTCGAGACAAAAAAGTTGCGCAATGCAACTATGTCGATGAAGATCGCCGTAATACCACCATGGATATGATCAGTCTGGCCTTTAACAGCCGTGCCGACCTGTATCTGTCTCGTTTAACTGCAGATAATCTGGGACAGATGCTACAGGCGCTGCAAGATGATTTTTATTTAATTAATCATAAAGGGCAGGATTTAAGTCAGGCTCGCATTCAGCAATCGTATCTGGATTTACGTTTGCAAGAGCTCAAGTTTGCAGCCTTACTTCTGGAATTAAAGAAAACACCAGGAAAAGTTCTTCACCTGGCTTAAGCCGCTTAGTCAAAAAAATTAGGCGTAAAATGAGGATGAAAATATCTCCAAAATAAGCAGTCAAAAGTATCTCTACTAGTTAAAAGTTAAAGAGATACTTTAAAAATAAAACTTCGATTTGATATATAAAATCAGTCATTTAAAAACTGTAAAAAATGTTATTTTTCCTATCGTATCCTGTATAAAAATCAGCTAATCTAATTTGTATAATAAAACGGCAGCATAATAAGGACAGCCCTATGTCACGTGATTATCAGCAGTTCCCGGATGATGAAAATGGCAATGTACTCTGGCAGATGTTTCAGGATGGCGATGATCTGACTGAAGCACATGAAATTGAATTTTCGATTGCATTTAATGAAGAATCTCAGGCTGATCGCTGTGCTTTGCATCTATTAAAAGAAGAACAGAAAATCAGCCTGTTTCAGGATGAAGAAAGCGATACACTCGAGTGGGTGATCACGATTTTCGTTTATATGGAACCGAGCTACGAAGATATTGTTGATCTGGAGCAATGGTTTACCAAAATCGCGAGTGAATTTGGTGGCGTTTATGATGGTTGGGGCTGTATGGCTTATGTATATGACGACATCGACGATGATGATACGCCTTTGACCAGTTAAAGCTAAACAAAATTTTTATAACACAGAATGAAGAGTATAAGCCCAGCCCGTCTGGGCTTTTTCTTCTGGTGAATCAACAGTTTATTAATGAATAATTCAAACTGATATTATTTAAAACGAATAGAGGAATTGTAGAAATTAAATCCATATAAAATATAAGGTATAAAATGCTATAATGATTTTTTAATTTATTCATTTCTTATTTTTATTTTTATTTTTATTTTTATTTTTATTTTTGAGGTTCTTATGAGTCTACCCCATTGTCCAAAATGCCAGTCTGAATACACCTACGAAGATGGGGATTTACTGATTTGTCCTGAATGTTCGCATGAATGGAAAGAGGGTGAAGATACAGAAGAGCAGCTAATCATTAAGGATGCCAATGGTAATGTTCTTGCTGATGGTGATAGTGTAACAGTGATCAAAGACCTGAAAATTAAAGGTTCCTCATCTGTGGTGAAAGTTGGAACTAAAGTAAAAAGTATTCGCCTGTTGCCAGATGCAGCAGATGGTCATGATATTGACTGTAAAATTGAGGGTATTGGCGCAATGAAGCTCAAGTCTGAATATGTGAAAAAAGCATAATCCAGTCCTGATCTGTTTTAATCTATTAAAGTTTGAACCAGAATGGCGGTTTAAAAAATAGGCCGTCATCACCTGCCTTGGCTTACATTTTATTTCAGACGGGGCATAATCAAGAAAAAATACTGAGTAAATAAAACCTCATGCCTCATCTTCATATTGAATATTCAGATAATATCCAGAATCTGGAGGTCAAGCCGATGCTGCTTAAGATTCACCAGGCCTTATATACTGCAAATTATATTCAGGATCCGAATGATTTAAAAAGCCGGGCAATTTGTCAGCAGAATTATGTGATTGGACTGGATTTGCATACCACTCAGGCCTATGTACATGCAAAAGTATCCTTATTGTCGGGGCGTAGTCCTGAATTGAAACAGGCAATTTCCCAGTGTGTCTTAGCAGTGCTACGACAGCATGTACCAGCCCAGCAGGGTTTGACAATACAGCTCTGTGTAGAAATCATAGAAATGCCAAAGGACTGTTATAGTAAAGCCTTTATTTAACTTTAGTTTAACAATACTTGTATGTTGTTGAAATTATAATTATTATTTTTCGGGATTGTTATGTTGTGACACAACTAAAATCTAGCAAACAGTAAAAAATAACTTAAATAAGCTTAAATTAACTGGGTTCCTTCTCAAGTTTTATGGAAGTTGTTTAGCTAACAATAAAATGATCTTTAAAAAATGAACTTTATGGGGCTTTTAGTATATTTGATGATCTTAACTAGTTAAGGTTTTTTTGCTGTAATTCTAAAAAAATCTATGTCCTTCTGTAGGGGCAGATTGCAGTGATTATTTGACCATTTAAAAAATATAAGAGAATAGAGATGAAAATATTCGGGGACGCATCTTTAGGTAGAGAAATAGTTGATTTATTACATGAATGGGATAGTGCAATAACAGGCTTGGATATTCAGAATGTGCTTAAGTTGTGTGTATCAGATGTCAGGTTTTTTGATTTAAGTACAGAAGTTCATGGTCTGAAAGCTTATGAACAGAAATGGAATCTTTACAAGCCTTATATGCTGCATGGAGTGACCATACAGCGACATGACGTGACAATCCACGTAGAGCCTCATTTAGCTTTCATTCATGGTTATGTCAAACTTACACCAGCAAATGCTGACAAAGTAAAGTGGCTTCCCTCAGTGAAATGGTGTCGTACTAGCTTATGTTTGAAAAAGGAACAAGGGCAATGGAAAATGGTGCATCAGCATATTTCGGTACCGGTAGAGATTGAAACACATAGCATGAAAGTATTAGAGCTAACCATTTAAATCTATAATGACATTATTTATATGAATTCATTCGCTATTTAAGTTCTCTACTATAGGGCAATGTTTAAGTTGAATTCCAATAAAAAAAAGAGCCTGAATGATTTAGGCTCTTTTTATTTGCAGAATGAGTATTAACCAAAGCGTTTTGGAATTTTCTGTCCATTAGGTATAGGGGTTTCAGCATTTTTTAATACACCGAATAACCAGGTTTCAGCATGCTGTACGGCAGTCTTGAGCTGATCGCCTAATGCTAAACGACCGGCAATGAAACTGGCCAGTGAACAGCCTGAACCATGATATTCACCCTCCAGACGAGCACAACGGGTCTGGTTCACCAGTTCACCCTGAATATATAAACTGTTCTGGATATAATCTGGAGTATCTTCATGACCGCCTTTAACCAGTATAGCTTTGGCACCCATGGCAAACAGTTTTTGTGTCGCAAGTTCCAGATCCTGCTCACCTGTCAGTGCACGCAATTCCACTGTGTTCGGTGTAATAATAGTTGCATGAGGGATCAATTGGGTAAAAGCCTTGACCAAGGTTGCTTGATCTCCCAATGAGCCACCACTGTTCGCGACAAGTACCGGATCAAGCACATAAAAATATTCAGGATGCTCAGCAAGAAACTCGGCTAGGGCTGCAATATTGTCGGTAGTACCAAGCATGCCGGATTTGACACCACAGATGGGCAAGTCACCGACTACCGCATGAGCTTGTGCAAGCAATAGGCTTTTTGATGTCGCTTCAAAGCCAAATACCTGTTGAGAGTTCTGAATAGTAAGGGCGGTACAGGCTATTGCAGCATGAGCCCCGCTTTGGCCAATAGCTTCAATATCAGCCTGGAGACCTGCTCCACCTGAAGGATCCAAACCTGAAAAGCATAGTACGGTAGGGCGCAAAACGATGTCCTTAAACTCTAGATTTGCGTTAGTATAGGCAAAATTTCATGAACACTCGATACCCATTTGCATCGAAGTAACCGGAGGACTGTGGTGATTCAGAATATCCTGATTGATCTGGATGGAACCTTAACTGATCCTAAAGTAGGGATTACCACTTCAGCACGTTATGGCTTGGAAAAAATTGGCCATCCTATTAGTCCCGATACCAATATTGACTGGATTATTGGACCACCGCTTAAAGCCTCACTCGCTAAAATTCTGAACGTTGCAAGCAATCACGTGCTGGCAGAGCAGGCACTAGAAGCCTATCGGGAACGTTTTGCAGTCACCGGACTATATGAAAATAAAGTCTTTCCCGAAGTAGCTGAAACTTTAGCTGAACTCAAACGCCGTGGATATCGACTATTTCTTGCGACTGCTAAACCCACCGTTTATGCACGACAGATTCTTGAACACTTTGAGCTAGATCAATATTTTGAAGGCATTTATGGCAGTGAGCTAAATGGTGATCGTACCAACAAAGGCGACCTGATCGAATACATCTTGCAGCAAGAGCAGTTAAATCCAGATACTTGTATTATGGTGGGAGATCGTGAGCATGACATTTTTGGTGCTAGACGTAATGGGATAGAAACTATTGCAGTCACCTATGGCTATGGTTCACCAGAAGAATTTGCTCAAGCTGAGCCCAAATTTCAGATTCAACGCTTTAATGAAGTTTTTGATTGTCTAGGTAAATAATTTTTATATTTTAAAATTCTACGCTTTGTATATTTAAAATAATCTCGATTTATATTTCATGGGCGAATTCAAACATGAGGTGCGACAGTTTCAAAAGCCATATGATAATCAACAAGCTGAGCAAATTTCTCTAATGGTGTAAGCCAATCTAACGCCTTTCTAGGACGCAGATCATCGCGTGGGAGACCTGACCTTTGCTCGCGATGCGGATGGCCTTGCTCACCTTGCCGCTGGACGCGGTGAGGATGATGTCGCCCGGCATGAGCCGTTCGACCTTGATGCGGCGGATCTCTTCGTCAGGCATGGCGCACCGTCAGCGCAGGTTGTTGAAATCGAGCGTTCGAGCGAGAGCGCTGCGAACCATAGCGCTTTATGCGATGTTGAAGAGGCCGGATTATTGGCTGACAGGGCCGATCCAGAGAATCTCGAGAACGCTGGGTCCGCGTTGCCATGCCTCGACTTGCACCATATTGCCTTCGTGAACGCACATATCTTCGAGCGTATCAAGACGCTAGACCGGCCCGTCCTCGATTTCGAGGAGTGGACCTCGTTCACTGATACGGACGATTCCGCGC
>NZ_LFRE01000068.1:0-85620 GCF_001077515.1 Acinetobacter sp. VT 511
ATGAATGGTTTAATTAGGCAATATTTACCTAAAGGGATTGATTTAAATCAGGCAGATCAGCATTATTTAAATCAAGTTGCCATGTCACTGAATACTCGTCCTAGAAAAGCGTTAGATTGGCTTACACCATTAGAGAAATTTGCTCAGCTTGTTGATTATCATAAGACTTTTCAAACTGTCGCACCTCATGTTTGAATTCGCCCTATTTTTAATTCGTTAAATTGATATATATGATTGATTTTATTGGTTTATAAGCTTGAGTATTTTTTGATATTACCTAATTTTAAAAAAGAAAAACATAGGATCTTTTAAAGTATGCATAAAAAATAATTTGTTTGCTGATATTTTTATAAGACATTAATTTACTAAATACTCATTTTATTAGTATTAATTATTAAAATATCTAAAATATTAGAAATAGCGATAAGATAAAAATATAGAACTTATTCAGCTATTTTTAGAGAGTTATGCCAAATTCCAGAAGTGAGTCAAGTAAAGTGACTAAAAATCAGATAGAGAAACGTCCTCTTTATGTACCATACGCAGGATATACGTTACTTGAGCTGCCTCTTCTAAACAAAGGTTCTGCTTTTACCGAAGAAGAAAGAAAGAATTTTAATTTACATGGGCTTATCCCGCATGTCATTGAGTCTATTGAAGAACAAAGTCAGCGTTCTTATCAGCAATACTGTTCTTTTAATGATGATATTAATAAGCACATCTACCTGCGTAACATTCAGGATACCAATGAAACGCTGTTTTATCATTTAATTGAAAATCATTTAAGTGAAATGATGCCCATCATTTATACCCCAACGGTAGGCGAGGCATGTCAGCGCTTTTCAGATATCTATCGTCGGCATCGTGGGATATTTATTTCCTATGCTGACCGTGAGGGCATTGATCAGATTTTACATAACGTCAATCGCAGAAATGTCAAAGTCGTGGTGATTACAGATGGTGAGCGGATTTTAGGTTTGGGTGATCAAGGGATCGGAGGAATGGGCATTCCGATTGGAAAATTAGCCTTATATACTGCATGTGGGGGAATCAGTCCGGCTTATACATTGCCAATTACGCTGGATGTAGGAACCAATAATCAACAGCTCTTAAATGATCCGATCTATATGGGCTGGCGTAAACCGCGTATTAGTGGCGATGAGTATTTCAATTTTGTTGATCAGGTCATTCATGCCGTTCAAAAAAGATGGCCAAATGTCCTGATTCAATTTGAAGATTTTGCTCAACATCATGCGATGCCACTATTAGAAAAATATCGTGATCAAGCATGCTGTTTCAATGATGATATTCAAGGGACGGCTGCAGTTGCAGTGGGTAGCCTGATTGCAGCATCACATGCTTCTAATAAACAACTGAAAGACCAAACCGTAGCTTTCCTCGGAGCAGGTTCTGCAGGATGTGGTATTGCGGAGCAGATTGTTGCCCAGATGGTGGCGGAAGGATTAACAGATGCTCAGGCACGTAAACGTGTTTTCATGGTAGATCGTTTTGGTCTGATTACTGAAAATCAGCCAAATCTTTTAGATTTCCAGCGAAAATTAGCTCAGGATCCAAAAAATATCGCCAAATGGGCAGATGCGGAAAGTACGATTTCATTACTTGATGTAGTGAAATTTGTGAAACCTACAGTTCTTATTGGTGTATCTGGACAGCCGGGCTTATTCAGTAAAGATGTCATTACAGCGATGGCTGAGCACTGTGAGCATCCGATTATTTTCCCATTATCTAATCCAACTTCCAAAGTGGAAGCGGTTCCTTCAGATATTATCCAGTGGACAGATGGGAAAGCATTAATTGCCACAGGTAGCCCATTTACACCCGTCAATTATCAGGGAGAGATTTATAACATTTCGCAATGTAATAACTCCTATATTTTCCCTGGGATTGGATTGGGTGTAATTGCATCTGGAGCGAAGCGAGTGACCAATAATATGTTAATGGCCTCAAGCAATGCATTAGCTGAATGCTCACCAAAATTGAAAGATCCCAAAGCCGATTTGTTGCCTGAATTGGATCAGATTCAGCAAATTTCCAAGGTGATTGCATTAAGAGTTGCGCAAGCGGCAATACAAGATGGGGTGGCTCCTCAGGCAACTATAGAAACGTTGAAAGAAGCAATTGAAGCGAATTTCTGGAAACCTGAATATCGTCGATATGAGCGGGTTACATTTTAATAGGTGATCAGATCACAGGATCTAGGCGCAAGGGTTTATAAGTAATATACTTATAAACCCTTTTTTGAGTAGCTAAGACGATGATCTTCATGAGTAACATTTTCTGGATTTATAACATCTGATACAAAAATGAATCTAGGCGGATTCAAAAGGAATAATTTTACAGTTTAATTGAAACTATTAAAGAATGTTGAATAAACTGGTATATGAAATCATCATAAAAACTTGTTATAAATTAAAGATTACGAAACAACTAAATACTTCTATACCTTTTTAATTGAATATGCAGTTAAAAATCCTCGGAGATGTCCATGTGCGTGCTGCCCGCTATAAAATTCTGATTGTTATATTACTGATCCTAATCGTGGGTTTTGTACTTTTTCGCTGATGGAAAGGACCGGAACTGCCGAGCTATACCTTAAAGGCGATGCCATTAGTACAAAATGTGGTAGCAACAGGACGTGTGGCAACGGTATCCCGTGCTGACATTGGCAGTGAGCTTGCTGGTGTTGTGCTGGAACGACGCGTTCAGGAAGGTGATCAAGTTAAACCAGGCGATCTGCTGGTCGTACTGAAATCAGATGAATTGGCTGCCCAGGTGCGTCAGGCAGAAGTTGCATTAACCGAATTGGCTACAAGCCGACGTCCACAGGCCGCAGCGGAGTTAGCCTCCGCCAAAGCTCAACTTGAGCAGGCCAGCCGTGAAGCCAACCGTCGACGTAATGCCGAACCAGGTATTCTTTCAGCTGAAGAAATTGAACAGGCTGTCGAAGCGGAAAGGGTCGCACGCAATAATTTTGAAACCGCACGACTCAAGGCAGCTGCATTGGCACAAGGACAGGTTGAAGAAGCCTCATTGCGCGAGCAGCTTGCAGTTACTCAGGCTCAACTGGACAAAACCAAAATTCGTGCAACGGTCGCAGGCACAGTACTGACTCGCGATGTAGAGCCGGGTGATCTGGTTCAGCCGGGACAGACCTTATTTACTATTGCCATTAATGGCAATACTGAAATTCGCGTTCCATTGGATGAACGTAATTTATCGCGATTGGCGTTACAGCAAAAAGCAACGGTGATTGCTGATGCCTATCCGGAGTACACTTTCCCTGCATGGATTAGCTTTATTGCCCCAAGTATCGATCCGCAACGTGGCACAGTTGAGCTTAAACTTACTGTAGATCCGGTACCTGATTTTCTACGTCAGGATATGACGGTTTCAGTCAATGTCGAAACGGGTCGTCGCGAGCGAGCTTTAGCCATACCTAATGATGCGCTTACCGGTCTCAAAGGAGATAAAGCGACGGTACTACTGGTACGCAATGGTAAGGTTCAACGTCAACAAGTCACATTAGGCTTGCGTGGTCTGGATCGTGCTGAAGTAATTTCAGGTTTGAAGGAAGGGGATCAGGTACTGGCTAATCCGGACGCTTCTTTAGAAAATGGCGCACGAGTGTGGATAAAACCGCAAAATATCCTAACTGAAAATCCTGCCAATCAAAGCAATACTAAAAACGAAATACCGGTGAAACTCGATTGAAAAACTTTTTCGGACGGCTATGGACCGAATGGACAATTGCGGTCAGTTTCTTACGTGAAGGCCGATCACAATCCATCATGATCACTGTCGGAGTTGCAGTGGGCGTGGCTGTGATTGTATTTATTACAGCATTGATTCAAGGTCTGCAATCCAATCTGATTGACCGGACTTTAGGGACCCAGGCACATATCCGTTTATTGTCTCCAGATGAAGTCAATCAGGTCGCACCGACCAAAAAAAGGTATTATTCAGCTTGTATTGGAAGATAAAAGTGCGCAACGCTTACGTTCCATCAATAACTGGCAGCAAATTGTAACGACACTGGATCAATTGCCCGTTCTGACTGCAGTATCACCTGTTGTTTCTGGACCGGCTCTGGTCCAGCGTGGGGATGCGATCGAATCTGTTGCACTGGTTGGGATTGATCTGGAACGTTATCAGCAGATTATTCCTTTAAAAGAATACTTACAGAGTGGTCAGTTAAGGATTGGTGCGGATGATGTCGTGATTGGCAGTGAATTGGCTAAAGATCTTGGTGTGCAGGAAGGGAGTAAATTACGGCTGGATACCGGGCAGCAAGAAAGTACCTTGGTAAATATTGCCGGGATTTTTGAGCTAGGGGTGCGTGAGCTGGATGCACGCTACGTGTATCTGGATTTGAAACAGGCACAGTCTTTGTTGCTGCTGCCGGGTGGGGTAACAGTGATTGATCTGCGGGTAACGGACCTTTTTCAGGCAGACCAGATTGCGGATCAGGTAGGACGCCTGACGTCCTTGCAGGCTGAAAGCTGGATTGAAACCAATGCTCAGTTGATGAATGCGATTTCATCACAAAGTCTCTCGACCAATATGATTATTATTTTCGTCGCCGTTTCAGTTGCGTTTGGTATTGCCAGTGTCATGTCAGTTAGCGTGGTGCAACGAACCCGGGAAATTGGAATCTTACGCGCGACTGGTGCAACCCAAACACAAATTTTAAGAGTATTCCTGTTTCAGGGGGCGATTTTTGGGCTTATCGGTTCGGCTATTGGAAGCTCTGCCAGTTATGGTCTGGTATGGATTTTTAATAATTTTGGACCAGGTCTGTTTTATATTCCAGTACCTATTGAACTGGTACTTCTCGCGCTGTTATTAGCAACTTTGACCGGTGTACTGGCAGCCGCTATACCAGCACGTCGTGCAGCAGCCTTGGACCCAGTGGAGGCCATACGTCATGTCTGAGCAGTTTCAGAAAGTTTTGCGTTTAGAGGCGCTGCGAAAATCCTATAACATCGGTCAGCCAAATGAAGTGGAAGTTTTGCACGGCATTGATCTGTGTATTGAACGTCAGGATTTTGCTGCGTTGATTGGTCCTTCAGGTTCAGGAAAAAGTACCTTATTGAATATTCTGGGCTTGCTGGATCAACCGAGCAGTGGTGAATTATATCTGCTGGGCCAGCCGACCAGTAAAATGACAGATACACAACGGACTGCATTACGAGGCAACAGTATTGGCTTTGTTTTCCAGTTTCACCATCTGATTCAGGCACTTACTGCACTTAATAATATTTTAATACCATTAATGTTGACCCACGGCAGACCCGATCAACAGTCAATTAATCGGGCACGTGAATTACTGGCAGCAGTTGGACTGGAAAAGTTTGCTGATCGTAAACCGAATGAGCTGTCTGGTGGACAGCAACAGCGTGTTGCGATTGCTCGTGCATTAATTACCAATACAGCTTTATTGCTGGCGGATGAACCCACTGGAAATCTGGATACACAAACTGCGGAAGAAATGTTTGCGCTATTTCGTAAGGTGCATCAGGAACGGGATTGTGCCGTACTTTTAGTCATCCATGATCCGCGTTTATCAGCCACCTGTGATCGTACCATCTGGTCGATGGCCTGATTCAAAGTGATACCAGAATACAAAGGGTTGAGAAAGAAGCGAAGGAATGACTCATTCATCATTATAAGAACATGACTATTCTGATTTTGATCATGTCGCTCATGTTCTAATAAGATTAGTTTTTCAAAAAGTATCCAAAGCAGAGGGACAGACCTGTATTTTCAGGATTTTTCAGGGGGTAGGGTAGTTCAAGCCAAATATAATGCTAAAGGCCTGCAATACCATAAAGATGATTAGCTAGGGATTCTCATCTTCTTCATCCTCATGTCTTTGACGGATCTGGTCGCGTTTAACTTGGGGATCTTTATCTATACCTAATTGACCACGTTGAATTTCCCGATCCTGCTTTTCTTGCGGGTCTAATTCCTCCTCAGGAAATTCTTCGTTCAATGCTTCCTCAAGTTCTTTGTTTTCATCTGGATTTGCCATAAGAGTTTACCTACTTCTTCATGAATCACGTTATTGGATATTTTTTCTATTATAAAAACCCAACCTCCCAAGTCTGTTGTATTTATAGCTCGGCTGATTTAAAAAATTGTTGCCGATGTAAGTGGTTTTAATGACTCGCTAATAACCCTAATAAGTGCTTTATAAATGTTAATGCTTGTTTAGAAGCATTAGTTCACAATTTCTTTTTCTCCTGGACAGATCAATGTATTAATCTAAGTCTAGTACCAAATATCTTTTGACATAGAGAATGATAAATTTTATATAAAAATCAGTTTTTGGTGCCTGTTGCTGGCAAGCAAATTGCAATAACAACATACCGTCAGGTTCTGTGCCAGAAGTGCAGAGCCTAAATTAAACCCTCGGCTTCGCCACAAGCGAAAAAGAGTTTTAAAGGTTAGCGTATATGGCAATTCAATCTAATCCTCGGGTGATTTACCCCACGCGTCATCCTGCACCGCAGGAGACCAGAAAACATACTTTTTTTGAAGACCTACAGGCCTTATTTTCAGGTTCTCTGTTTGTCAGTATCTGTATGACCATGTTTGCTCAGGCGGGCTTATTGACCGGCAGTACCGCAGGGCTTGCCTTTGTGCTGCATTACGCCACAGGCTGGTCTTTCAGTCTAATCTATTTTGTGATCAATATCCCTTTTTACTGGTTCGCCTGGAAATATATTGGCAGGGAATTTACGCTTAAGACTTTTATTTCTGTCGCTTTACTCTCTCTGATTACCTTTATTGCACCTCGGTATTTGCATATTGATTATTTGCATCCAGCTTTTGCCGCGATTGCAGGTGGCTTTCTGATGGGAACCGGTGTGCTGTTCTTGGCCCGACATAAATCCAGTCTCGGTGGTGCAACCATCATTTCCCTATATGCACAGGAAAAGTGGGGTATGAAAGCAGGCAATGTACAGATGGTAATTGACTGTATTGTGGTGCTACTTGCACTCTGGATTGTGCCATTTGATAAAGTGCTTTGGTCAATTCTGGCAGCAGTGATCATGGGAAGTTTTCTGGCGATTAATCATCGACCGGGACGCTATAAAGGGCATTGAATAAAAGACAGGATTGGAAAATAGCCTAAGCATTAACACTGATTCATAAATCTAGAAAAGAGCAATGAATAACAAGGCCTGTTGCTCTTTAATATTGAATCAAACCACGTCCATCAGAACATGATCGCTAGGATGTGTACTGATAGCTAACTATATTTAACTTTACTTGAATTGCTTTAATTTGCTATCTAAATGCCTTTCTTTTACTGACTTCTTTCCACCTTCAGTTTTGTAGCCGACGGCTTTTTTATAACAAATATCTACAATAATTTATTGTGTTAAAAGTAGAGCAACACCCCTTATGAACATCTCAAAATTACAATCCTAGAGTAGATTAGTGATAAATAAAAAAAGTATATTTTTTAACTTAAATTTGCCGATTTATCCATCTAAAACACTATGATCAGAATAAAATTAAAAACAGTAAAATCATCATTTTTGCTAACATATTCAGATTTTGTTTAAATTGACCAAGATGTTTTAAGTAGTCTGTCATTAAGTCCAACACTGAACAAAACTATTCATCGTTTTTTTGTCTCTTTTAATAGTTAAAAACTTTGATCGCCCTGAAATAGTGCTAAAAATGATGATGATGAATAGTCTATTTGGCTTTTTAAAGTAAAGGTATTTATAAAAAAGCTATTTTCTATACGGTGAATAACCTGAGTAAACCTAAGGATTCATTAGAACTTATCAGCTCTAAAAAAACTATATATTAGAAAAACTGCTAAATATTCTTTAGAAATAGGCAGAATAAGAATAATAGATTTTTTGTATATGAAAGATGAGGAAATTGATTGGATTATAATCAATAGAAAATTGCAACAAATTGTATAATTTTTCAGCAAAATCACAACTTGAAATGATATTTCGTTGACTGTAAAGCAAGGAGATACGATACTCTCAAGGTTTAATGCAAACATATCGGTTCACAGGGTCTGAGTCAAAAGCTTGATCCTCAAAACTCTATCAAACGCAAGGGGCTATATATGGCTGGTGGAAAGTCAACAATCATTTACACACTGACCGACGAGGCGCCATTGTTGGCGACCTACTCGCTACTGCCGATCATTGAGACCTTTACTAAGCCTGCTGGCGTTGAGATTGTCAAAACTGACATCTCTGTTGCAGCACGCGTGCTCGCAGAATTCTCAGACTACCTGACTGAAGAACAGAAAGTAGCTGACAACCTTGCTGAGCTAGGCCGTCTTACACAAGATCCAAGCACAAATATTATTAAACTACCTAATATCAGTGCTTCTGTAGCTCAGTTAACAGCATGTATTAAAGAGCTTCAGTCTAAGGGCTATGCAATTCCTGATTACCCAGAAAACCCAACTACTGAAGAAGAAAAAGCACTTAAAGCACGTTTCGGTAAATGCCTCGGTTCTGCTGTAAACCCGGTATTACGTGAAGGTAACTCTGACCGTCGTGCCCCAACTGCCGTTAAAAACTACGCGAAAAAACACCCGCACTCTATGAGCGAGTGGAAACAGTGGTCACAAACTCACGTTTCACATATGGATGAAGGTGACTTCTACCACGGTGAAAAGTCGATGACTTTAGATCGCGCACGTAACGTGAAAATGGAATTGATCACTAAGTCTGGTGAAACCATTGTTCTTAAGCCAAAAGTTGCGCTTCAAGACGGCGAAATCATTGACTCCATGTTCATGAGCAAAAAAGCGCTTTGTGACTTCTATGAAAAAGAATTAGATGACTGTAAAGAAGCAGGCATCCTGTTCTCTCTACACGTTAAAGCGACCATGATGAAAGTGTCACACCCGATCGTATTCGGTCACTGTGTGCGCATTTACTACAAAGAAGCGTTTGAGAAACACGGTAAACTGTTTGATGAGCTAGGCATTAACGTAAACAACGGTATGGCTGGACTTTACGAAAAGATTGAAACACTTCCGACTTCTTTACGTGAAGAAATCATCCGTGACTTACATGCTTGTCAAGAACACCGTCCAGCGCTTGCAATGGTTGATTCTGCGAAAGGTATCACTAACTTCCATTCTCCAAACGACGTTATTGTAGATGCTTCTATGCCTGCAATGATCCGTGGTGGTGGTAAAATGTGGGGTGCTGACGGCAAACCTTACGACTGTAAAGCGGTAATGCCTGAATCTACTTTCGCACGTATTTACCAGGAAATGATCAACTTCTGTAAATGGAATGGTAACTTCGATCCACGTACAATGGGTACTGTACCTAACGTTGGTTTGATGGCGCAAAAAGCTGAAGAATACGGTTCACACGACAAGACTTTCGAAATTCCTGAAGCAGGTATTGCGAACATCACTGATCTGGAAACAGGTGAAGTGTTGATGTCTCAGAACGTGGAAGAAGGCGATATCTGGCGTATGTGTCAGGTGAAAGACGCACCGATCCGCGACTGGGTAAAACTTGCTGTAACGCGTGCACGTAACTCTGGCATGCCTGCAATCTTCTGGCTTGACCCGTACCGTCCACACGAAAACGAACTGATCAAGAAAGTTCAAACTTATTTGAAAGATCATGATACTGACGGTCTAGACATCCAGATCATGTCTCAAGTACGTGCGATGCGTTATACGCTTGAACGTGTTGCTCGTGGCCTGGATACTATTTCAGTAACTGGTAACATCCTGCGTGACTACCTGACTGACTTGTTCCCAATCATGGAACTGGGTACTTCTGCGAAAATGCTTTCTATCGTGCCATTAATGGCGGGTGGCGGCATGTACGAAACTGGTGCGGGCGGTTCTGCACCTAAGCATGTACAACAGCTGGTAGAAGAAAACCACTTACGTTGGGATTCTTTAGGCGAGTTCCTGGCACTTGCTGTTTCTCTAGAAGAAATGGGTATTAAAGAAAATAATCCACGTGCGAAACTACTTGCAAACACACTTGATGCTGCGACTGGTAAATTGCTTGACAATGACAAGTCTCCATCACGTCGTACTGGCGAGTTAGACAACCGTGGTAGCCACTTCTACCTGGCTAAATTCTGGGCTGAAGAGCTTGCTACACAAGATCAAGATGCAGAATTGAAAGCGAAATTCGCGCCTATCGCACAAGCCTTGGCTGAAAACGAAGCGAAAATCGTTGAAGAACTGAATACTGTTCAAGGTAAAACTGTAGACATCGGTGGTTACTACGCAGTTGATCCTGCGAAAGTAAATGCTGTAATGCGTCCAAGTGCGACATTGAACCAGATCATTGAATCACTACAGGCTTAATTAGAAGCTGCACTGACTATCAGCTTAGTGAACTGAAATAAAAACCGGTGCTTAGGCACCGGTTTTTATTTACCATGATGAAAACTAAAGGGATGCTTTATTGTCGAAGCATCAGCCTTTAGAGCTATAGGTGAAATGAATAAACAGCCATTTCATATAGATAAGAAGATGGTTCGTTTTGAACGCCCCAAAAATTTAGCTTGAACACCCGATTAAAGGTATAGACAATATAATGAATATATTGAAAGAATTAGATTAATACTCAGTCTGAGTAATTGCAGGACTCAAATGTCGAGGAGGTGTCTGAATGTCATATCAGTTCATCCAGCCTATTCAGGGAGATCGGTTCGACATTGTGGGTGATATTCATGGTGAGATCGACGCCTTAAACAGTCTCTTACATGTCATGGGCTATAATCTTAAAGGTGAGCATCCAGAACAGCGTAAGCTGATCTTTGTGGGTGATCTTTGTGACCGTGGGCAAAACAGCGTCGCGGTAATTCAGCAAGTGAAGATTCTAATGGAGCGGGGCCATGCCTACTGTGTGCTGGGTAACCATGAGCTGAACCTGCTAAATCAATCCTATCGTGAAGGCAATGGCTGGTATTTTGGCTCACCCCATATGGATGACCATAAATCTTTTTACTCTGTACCTGCTACGCCAGAAGACCAGCAGTGGATTCTACAATTTCTGCAAACTTTACCCATTGCACTGGAATCAGATCAAATTCGGGTTGTGCATGCCTGCTGGGATACACACTCCATTCAACAACTAAAAGCACTGGACAAGCTGCATTTACTTGAAGCCTATGAACATTTTGTCCAGCAGACCCAGCAACACATTAATGATGCAGGTATTACAGAACAGGCATGCCAAGAAGCAGAGCAGTTTCGTGAAGCGCTCACTGATCCGAATAGCGATATTCCCTGGCTGAAATATCTGGCACAAAAGGAATGGATTGAGCAGATGTATAATCCAATCAAAGTATTGACCTCTGGTGCCGAATATATGACAGATAAGCCCATTTATGCCGGCGGCAAATGGCGTATGAAAGACCGTCTGCCTTGGTGGGAGGATTATCAGGAGGATATTCCCGTCATTATTGGTCATTACTGGCGTAAATTTGACTTGGCTGAAGTGAAAGCTGGCCTGTTTCAGCAGATTGATCCGCTACAGTGGTTTGGGCATAAGCAAAATGTGTTCTGTGTGGATTATTCAGTCGGGAAACGCTATCTGGATCGGCAGCAGCAACGAGAATTTTCAAGCAAATTAGCGGCTCTTAGATGGCCTGAAAAGCAGGTGATTTTTGAGGATGGTTCGACTTATTCGACCTCTCAATCTGTCTAAATGGTGTTGGTCTGATATCAAAGAACAGATAAAGAAAAAGCGGTCTGAGGGACCGCTTTTATAACTAGATCAGCCAGATTATTCAGCTTCAATAATTTCAAAATCGTGCGTAATTTCCACACCGCCATCAGACAGCATTCTGCTGGCTGAGCAGTATTTTTCGGCAGAAAGCTCGACAGCCTTAGCCACTTGTTTCTCTTTAATGCCTTTACCTGTCACCACAAAATGCAGGTGAATCTTCGTAAATACTGCAGGAATCGCGTCGGCACGTTCTGCATTGAGTTCACAGCGAACATCAGTAATGTCCTGACGCGCTTTCTTTAAAATGGTGACAATATCAAACGAAGCACAACCACCCAAACCGGTTAATAGAAGTTCCATTGGGCGAGGACCACGGTTCTCACCACCGTATTCTGGCGATCCGTCCATGACGATACTGTGACCACTTTGCGTTTTTGCTTCAAAAGCAACATTCTCTAACCAATGAACGCTTGTTTGCATTGCAACTACCTAAAAAAAGCTATAAATTTACGAAGTAACTGTACACTAACATAAATTGGGTTGATAAGGAATTTCATTCCCACTGTGTGACAAGTTCACATTAGGTCTTGTGCGATCTAAAAATTATCCTTATTTGGAACTGCTAGCATGACTTCAAACTTTTCACAATTAAGCACAGATGCACTTTCTCCGGGACAATTGCCAGAATCCGTGAAGGCATTATTAAAACGTGCATATATCAACCGTTACCCAAAACGTACAACGATCGTTGATGCAGGAACAGAATCTAAATCTTTATATTTGATTCTGAAGGGGTCTGTATCGATCATTCTTCGTGAAGATGATGAGCGTGAAATTGTCGTGGCATATTTGAACGCGGGTGACTTTTTTGGGGAAATGGGCTTATTCGAAGCAAATCCACAACGTACTGCAGAAGTGCGTACGCGTGACGTTTGTGAAATTGCAGAGATTAGCTACGAAAACTTCCATGAACTGAGCAAACAATATCCTGACTTGAGTTATGCGGTCTTTGCCCAACTGGTTCGCCGTCTGAAGAATACGACACGTAAAGTAACTGACCTGGCATTTATTGATGTTTCTGGTCGTATCGCACGTTGTCTGATCGATCTTTCAGCTCAGCCTGAAGCGATGATCTTGCCAAATGGCCGTCAGATCCGTATTACCCGTCAGGAAATTGGCCGTATTGTAGGTTGTTCCCGTGAAATGGTCGGTCGCGTACTGAAAACCCTTGAAGAGCAAGGCATGATCGAAACAGATGGTAAAGCAATTCTGATCTTTGATGCCTCACTGGAACAGAACGAAGTACCAGCTGAAGATGATTCAGAAGAATAAGCTGCAATTTTGAGAAAAGGGCAAACCTTCGGGTTTGCTTTTTTTATAGCTGCGGAAAATCCAACATCACAAATAAGAACAAACTTCTTAGAAAAGATGATTTCAGCCCGTCGCTTTCCTTCTATACTCTATGTGTACTTTATTATGATAAGTCAAACCTAGAATAGACAGGGAATTATTCATGCAATTCAAACCACTTGCAGATACCGGCATTTTACTTCCAGAAATCTGTTTAGGCACCATGACCTTTGGTGAACAAAATACCCAGGAAGAAGCTTTTGAGCAGCTCGATTATGCACGGGATCAAGGACTGTATTTCTGGGATACCGCAGAAATGTACCCGGTACCGCCAAAACTGGAAACTCAAGGTGCGACAGAACGCATTATCGGGAACTGGATTGCATCACGTGGCGGTCGTGACAAACTGTTTTTAGCATCCAAAATCGCTGGTCCATCACAAGGTGGTAGTCATATCCGTGATGGACAGACCCGTTTTGGGGCAGATGAAATTTCAGCGGCCATAGACCAGTCATTGTCACGTCTGCAAACCGATTATATCGACTTATACCAGTTGCACTGGCCGCAACGCCCAACGAATTTCTTTGGTAAACTCGGTTATGGCAATGCTGAAGCGGCCGAAGACCGTGCAGTGACGGATCTCGAAGAAACCCTGACCGCCTTGCAATATGAAATTAAAAATGGCCGTATCCGTTATATCGGTCTGTCGAATGAGACCCCATGGGGGACGATGAAGTTCCTGCATCTGGCCGAGAAACTGGGATTATCAAAATTTGTCAGCGTACAGAATCCATATAACCTGCTGAATCGCACCTATGAAATCGGTATGTCAGAAATTGCCAAATACGAAGGTGTTGGCTTGCTAGCATATTCACCACTGGCATTCGGATATCTGACGGGTAAACTCCGCAATGGTGCACGTCCGGCGAAGGCTCGTGTCACCTTATTCTCGCGTTTTAGCCGTTATAGCAATCCGGAAAGTGAATGGGCGGTGGAGCAATATGCACAACTGGCAGAGCAGCATGGTCTGACCTTGACTCAATTGGCATTGGCATTTATTAAGCAGCAGTTCTTTGTAACCAGCACGATTATTGGTGCAACTAATCTGGATCAGCTAAAAGAAAATATTCAGGCTTTTGAAGTCAACCTGTCTGAAGAAGTACTGAAAGGCATTGAAGCGATTCATCGTCAGCAGCCGAATCCGGCACCATAATTTTTATAATTTATTCCGGAAAAGCCTTTATTGATAAAGGCTTTTTTTATTTCACATAATTAAGTTTGTGGCTGAATAAAAATTCTTCTTTGTTCACTTGAAATATGATTTGACTATACCAATATTATTATTGAAGACTGCCTGATATTTATTTTAAGTTTTTGAAAAATATATATAAATTTATTTGAAATTTATGTGCGTGCTCCCATATATGAATTAAGTTAAAAATTTGTTGTGAGGAAGAACAATAATGCGCTTTGAAAAATTTACAAATCGCCTGCAGCAAACCCTTTCAGATGCACAATCCTTGGCAATGGGTAAGGACCATGCTTCTATCGACGGTATTCACATTCTGGCAACCTTGTTAGATGAGTCATCCAATGTCAGTCTGCTGCAACAGGCAGGTGCGAACTTACGTGATTTGCAGACTAAACTGCAAACCGCGCTGAGTAATGCACCGACTTTAAGCCAGTCCACCGGTGATATTAACCTTAGTCCTGAAGCAGCGAAAGTCCTGCATCTGGCAGATAGTTTTGCCCAAAAAGCAGGGGATGAGTTCCTTTCTACTGACTGGGTATTGTTAGCATTAGCGGAAACAGGCAAAACCAAATCACTTTTAAGTGAAGTAGGTGTTAAAGCCGAGACCTTAAAACAAGTCATTCATCAAATTCGAGGCAATGAAAAAGTCATGAGCAATAATCATGAAGATCAGCGTGACTCTTTAAATAAATACACCATTGACCTGACTGAACGCGCATTACAAGGCAAGCTGGATCCAGTGATTGGTCGTGATGATGAAATTCGCCGTACCATTCAGGTCTTGTCACGCCGTACCAAAAATAACCCGGTACTAATCGGTGAGCCTGGTGTCGGTAAAACTGCGATTGTAGAAGGTCTGGCACAGCGTATAGTGAATGGTGAAGTTCCAGAAGGTCTGAAAGGTAAACGCGTTCTGTCACTGGATTTAGGTTCATTGCTGGCTGGTGCCAAATACCGTGGCGAATTTGAAGAACGTCTAAAAGCTGTTCTGAAAGACCTGGCCAAACATGAAGGCGAAATTATTCTGTTCATCGACGAGCTGCATACCCTGGTGGGCGCAGGTAAGGGCGATGGTGCCATGGATGCCGGTAACATGCTGAAACCAGCATTGGCACGTGGTGAGCTGCGTTGTGTGGGTGCAACGACCCTGGACGAATACCGCCAGTACATCGAAAAAGATGCAGCTTTGGAACGTCGTTTCCAGAAAGTATTGGTGGATGAACCAAGTGTAGAAGATACCATTGCAATTTTGCGTGGTCTGAAAGACCGTTATGCGACTCACCATGGTGTACAGATTCTGGATTCTGCGATTATCGCTGCGGCTAAAATGTCACACCGTTACATCACTGACCGTCAGTTGCCAGACAAAGCGATTGACCTGATTGATGAAGCAGCATCTCGTATCAAAATGGAGCTGGACTCTAAGCCAGAAGCTTTGGATAAACTTGAACGCCGTTTAATTCAGCTGAAAATGCAACTGGAAGCGGTGAAAAAAGATGAAGATTCGGGTGCCAAGTCTGAAGTGAAATATCTGGAAGATCAGATTGCTACAGTTGAGAAAGAGTATAGCGAGCTGGAAGAAATCTGGCGTGCAGACAAAGCGCTGGTTGCGGGCAATAAAGACATTCAGGTGAAACTAGATCAAGCCCGTATTGCGCTAGAAAAAGCGCAGCGTGAGGGTGATCTGGCAGAAGCGGCACGTTATCAGTATGGCGTAATTCCTGAGTTACAGAAGCAACTGGAACGTATTGAAGCAGCTGAAGAAAGTGAAGCGCCAAAACTATTGCGTGACAAAGTTACTGACAATGAGATTGCTGAAGTGGTCAGTGCTGCAACTGGTATTCCAGTGGCAAAAATGCTGCAAGGTGAGCGTGACAAACTGCTACATATGGAAGAATTCCTGCATAAACGTGTCGTCGGTCAGGAAGAAGCTGTCGTGGCAGTGTCGAATGCAGTCCGTCGTTCTCGTGCCGGATTGTCTGATCCAAACCGTCCAAGTGGTTCATTCCTATTCTTGGGTCCAACCGGGGTGGGTAAGACTGAGTTGACCAAAGCTTTGGCGAACTTCCTGTTTGACAGTGATGATGCAATGATCCGTATCGACATGTCGGAATTTATGGAAAAACATTCTGTCAGCCGTCTGGTTGGTGCGCCTCCGGGCTATGTTGGCTATGAAGAAGGTGGTGTGCTGACTGAAGCGGTACGTCGTAAACCCTATAGCGTGGTGCTGTTTGATGAAGTTGAGAAAGCGCATCCGGATGTATTTAATATCTTGCTGCAAGTACTGGATGATGGCCGCTTAACGGATTCACAAGGCCGTGTGGTGGACTTTAAAAATACCGTGATCGTGATGACTTCTAACCTAGGTTCAAGTGATGTGCGTGAACTGGGTGGTGGTGCGACCCGAGATGAGGTACGTAGTGTAGTGATGAATGCAGTGTCGGAACACTTCCGTCCTGAGTTTATTAATCGTATCGATGAGATTGTGGTGTTCCATTCACTGGAAAAAGCCCAGATTCGTGGTATTGCCGATATCCAGTTGAACCGTTTACGTCAACGTCTGGCAGAGCGCGACTTGCGCTTATCCGTGGAAGACAGTGCTTTTGATCAGCTAATTGATGTAGGCTTTGATCCTCTATATGGTGCGCGTCCATTGAAACGTGCAATCCAGCAACGTATAGAAAATGGTCTGGCGCAAAACATTCTTGAAGGAAAATTCAATCCGGGCGATACCATTGTGGTTAGCGCTGAAAATGGTGAACTGGTCTTTGATAAAATGAAGCTCAACTAATCTAAACTGATCGGAAAAGAAAAACCCAGCCTAGGCTGGGTTTTTCTTTATGGCATTTACTTCTTTCATTGCACTACTTTTCATTTCTCCCTCTGCGAGAAAAAGAAAGAGGGTGTAAAGCCTGATGAAAGAAATTAATTCATTATCAAATTACATTTTTGGATGAGTGATTTTCCATGCACGGTGAATTTTCTGATTACGCTTGAAATCAGGGCCGATGGTTTCATGGGTGATTTCTTCCACATCAAAGAATGCCAAGATTTCTGCATCCATTTCAAAGCCACGATAATTATTTGAGAAGTAGAGTGTACCTTCAGTGGTTAAACGATTCATGGCACGTTTAATCAAAGATAAGTGGTCACGTTGTACGTCAAAAGTACCGTAGAATTTCTTCGAGTTAGAGAATGTTGGTGGATCGATAAAGATCAGTTCATATTGCTCATGACCTTCTTTCAGCCATTCGAAACAGTCAGATGCAAAGAACTGATGTTGCTCATCAGCATGATCTACAGTCAGGCCGTTCAAGACGAAGTTTTCTTTCGACCAGTTCAAATAGGTATTGGACAAATCCACGCTCGTCGTACTGGCTGCACCACCCAGTGCTGCATGTAAACTTGCCGTAGAGGTATAGCTATACAGATTCAGGAAATGCTTGCCTTTAGCTTCACGGGCAATGCGTAAACGCATCTGACGGTGATCCAGGAACAGGCCCGTATCCAGATAATCGGTCAGGTTGACCAGAATCTTGGCCTGACCTTCCTGCACGATAAAACGTTTAGACGCCGTACTTTGTTTGGTATACTGGTTTTTGCCTTCCTGACGGGCACGGGTCTTGATAAAGATCGCATCACGACCTAAACCCGTCACAGCACGAATCGCCTGCAAAGCCAGGTTAAAACGTTTTTTAGCTTTTTCAGGATCAATTTTTTTCGGTGGGGCATATTCCTGAACGTGTAGACGCTCGCCATACAGGTCTACCGCCACATTAAAGTCAGGCAGGTCTGCATCATACAAACGTAGACAGTGAATATTTTCTTTCACCGCCCATTTTTTCAGAGTTTGCATATTCTTGGTCAGACGGTTGGCAAATTCCATGGCACCTTCGATTGGCTCGAATTGCTGTGGTTGCCAGCTTTCCAGGAATGGACGTACCACTGCAGCCGGTTTAACTGTACCGAAACGGATATAGATCGGTAATTTACCGTTCATCAGGCGTAGAATTTGCGGATCATTGAACGCCAAGACATCTGCCTGTTCAACTTGGGATGCAATCACTGCTGCTTTCTGATTCGGGAAATTCTTTTGCAGCAGATTAGACACACCTAAGTACAACGCACGGTTAGAAGCCTTGTCACCTAAACGCTCACCATAAGGCGGGTTGGTCACGAAGAATACTTTCTTGCCTTCAGCCTGGAAATCAGGCCAGTCATTTAAGGTACGTTCTTCGATCATAATCTGGTCAAGCGCTGATTCAAAACCTGCCGCAATGATATTTTGCTTGGTGGCTTTTACCGCTTCCCAGTCAGCATCGAAGGCATAAAATTTTGGTAATGGATTTTCCAGCGCAGCTTTATGACGTTCAGCAGCTTCGGCTTTAATACCCATCCACAATTCATGATCATGACCATTCCAGCCGTTAAAGCCGAAACGACGTACCAGGCCTGGTGCACGATCAGTCAGAATCATTAAAGATTCAATAATAAAGGTACCTGAACCACACATAGGATCAACCACGATATCCGGGTTGATGTCTTTCAGGCCACCTTTTTGCAGGATCGCTGCTGCCAGGTTTTCCTTGATTGGTGCTTCAGTCATAAAGCGACGATAGCCACGTTTATGCAGCGAATCACCAGAAAGGTCCAGGCAGTAGGTATGAGCTTTTTTACCAGCCAGAATATACATAGTGATTTCTGGCTGTTTGGTATCAATACTTGGACGTTTACCCACGGCTTCCATAAAGGAATCCACGACACCATCTTTAGCACGCAAAGTGGCAAATTGGGTATTGACTTTGATATCACGTTCGACATGCAGACGAATTGCGAAGGTACTTTGTGGTGCAAAAATTAGTGACCAGTCAAAGCTGATTGCACCTTCATAAAGCTCTTCAGCCACATCACGCGCATCATGGGAGAATTCAATTTCATGTGTGTGGATTGGCATCAGGACACGTGAAGCCAGACGCGACCACATGCAGATGCGGTATGCATTTTCAAGTGTGCCTTTAAAGGTCAGACGCCCCGGGAAACGTTCAATATCCTGAACACCTAAACCTTTGATTTCTTCTTCTAATAAGGTTTCCAGACCATCGGCACAGGTGACCCAATAATTGCTTAAACGTGAAGAGGTATTCATAAAATAGAGAGACCGGAAAAGAATAAATAAAAACTGCGCTCAGTTTACCGTATTTTGCCTTTTAAAGCTTTTGAAATTGTTTCGATTGGCTTTGAAATTTCACCTGAACAAGTGCGCTACAATGAAATAAATATTAAATACATGATAAGTGAATCAAATTGGTATGGAAATTGCTCCTTATACAAAATGAGACTGTAACCACTGGGGAGGGGTTACAGTCTCATTTTTTAAAATAATTGGGAGTTTAAAATGGTAAATGGGGATAGCTTTTCAATTGCAACTTTAATTTATGCGCGTTTAAGACGCGTTTCCGGTCGTGTAATTGATGCAATCTATCTGTCTGAAAATAAAGACTATGCAAAGCATGTGATTGAGCTGGCTATAGCAACTCAAGATGAGGAGTTATCACGACTGGTAGAAAAATTAAGACAGGTTTTCGATCTGTCTATGGATCAGGATGAATCTCTAACAGATACAACTCAGCATGTTCAGGATGACTTGATTGTTGTGGAACCGACACAAGAAGATATTCATCGCGCCCAAGTTGCCCATCGTTATATTGGCGCATTGCGCTAAGCTGGTTATGAGTGCAGATGCTCCAGACTGATGCACTCAGTTTTTGCATGTAAAAACAGCAATCTGAGAAAAAGGTTAAATTATCTTATTGAAAAAATACATAGGAATTTCAAAATCAATTTTTATTATCAAGTCGGTTTTTGTACAAGTAGCCGATTTCCCAAGTGCGAACAGAGGTGAATCTCTGTATAATACGTTGACTTAACGTATAAGGAATCTCTCATGCACTTGGCTGCATTGCATACACCGAGCCAGATTCAACTCAATAAAGAAGGCAATCTAAAACACTTCTTGACTATCGAAGGTCTTTCTAAAGAAACTCTTACAAAAATACTGGACACTGCGGCGTCCTTTTTTAATGACCAAAATCAGCTCATTACCAATAATTTGCTCGAAGGGCGAACGGTAATGAACCTCTTCTTCGAAAACTCTACCCGTACCCGTACCACTTTTGAAGCAGCTGCAAAGCGCCTTTCTGCTAACGTTCTTAATATTGATATCGCACGTTCAAGTACCTCTAAAGGTGAAACGCTGCGCGATACCTTGTGGAACCTTGAAGCAATGGCAGCGGATATTTTCGTGGTGCGTCATTCATCTTCTGGTGCAGCGCATTTTATTGCCAAAGATGTTTGTCCGAATCTGGCTATCATTAATGCGGGGGATGGCCGTCATGCCCATCCAACCCAAGCCATGTTAGATATGCTCACGATTCGCCGTGAGACCAAAAAGAATTTTGAAGATATTTCAATTGCGATTATCGGTGACATCAAGCACTCACGTGTAGCGCGTTCGGATGTCGCAGCTTTGCAAACCTTGGGCTGTAAAGATATTCGTGTTATTGCACCCAATACTTTACTTCCTTATGGCTTCGATGATTACGGTCCAGAAGTTCGTTTGTTCAATAATATGGAAGACGGCATCAAAGACTGCGATGTGATCATTACCTTACGTATTCAGAACGAGCGGATTGATTCACCGGCGCTATCTTCACAGGCTGAATTCTACAAAATGTACGGTCTAAACAAAGAACGTCTGGCCATGGCAAAACCAGATTGCATCGTCATGCACCCGGGTCCAATGAACCGTGGTGTGGAAATTGATTCCAGTATTGCAGATGGTCCACAGTCAGTGATTCTGAATCAGGTGACCAATGGGATTGCAGTACGTATGGCGGTGTTGGCACTTTCAATGCAGGGCCAGCTCCAGGAACAAGGTTTGATTGAAGCGATTGCGGTATAAGGAATAAGTCATGTCTATTGTTAAAATTGAAAATGTTCGAGTTCTAGACCCAATTGCAAACACTGATTCAGTCGAAACTGTTTATCTGCAAAATGGCAAACGTGTCGCAGAAACTGCAAATGTTCCAGAAACTATTGATGGAAAAGGTAAATGGCTGATGCCTACCATGGTCGATCTGTGCGCGCGTTTGCGTGAGCCTGGTCAGCAACAGCATGGTACCTTGAAGTCTGAAGGCAAGGCAGCACGTGAAAATGGTATTCTGCATGTGTTTACGCCACCAGATTCAAAGCCAATCGTGCAGGACAATGGTGCCTTGATTCATGGTCTGGTTGAAAAAGCCATGCTGGATGGCGGCATCTATCTGGAAGTGATTGGTGCGCAGACACAAGGTTTAAATGGACAACAGCCCGCAAATATGGCGGGTCTGAAAAAAGGTGGTTGTAGTGCTGTATCCAATGCCAGCGCGCCGTTTGCCAATGATGATGTGGTGCTTCGTACCCTGGAATATGCAGCAGGTCTTAACCTGACTGTAGTGTTCTATGCAGAAGAACCGCAAATTGCCAAAGACGGCTGTGTGCATGAGGGTTTTATTGCATCACGTCAAGGTTTACCAATGATTCCGGCACTGGCAGAGACAGTCGCGATTGCTAAATATCTGCTGATGATTGAAGCAACTAAAGTGCATGCACACTTTGGTTTGTTGTCTTGTGGTGCCTCTGTTGAGCTGATCCGCATTGCCAAAGAAAAAGGTCTCCCAGTAACATGTGATGTGGCGATGCATCAGTTACATTTAACTGATGCACTGATTGACGGCTTCAACTCACTGGCTCATGTTCGTCCACCATTACGTTCTGAATCAGATAAAGAGTTACTGCGTCAAGGCGTGAAATCTGGAGTGATTGATGCGATCTGTACCCATCACGAACCACTCAGCAGCTCTGCAAAAATGGCGCCGTTTGCAGAAACTCAGCCTGGCTTTACTGCATTTGATACCTTCCTTCCATTTGGCTTGCAACTGATCAAAGAAGGTCTGTTTAGTCCATTGGAATGGGTAGAGAAAGTGACGATTGCACCTGCCAAGGTCGCTAAAATGCAAGAGCGCTGGATGAATGAGGCAGGTTGGGTGCTGCTTGATCCTGAAATGGAATGGACTTTGACGAAAGAGAGCATTGTGTCACAAGGTAAAAATACACCATTGATCAATCAAAAGGTTAAAGGAAAAGTTTTACAAAGCTTTGTGCCAGCATAAATCATTTCCTGATTGTTTTTATTAAAGTCAGCTTCGGCTGGCTTTTTTTATTTTGGTAAACATATCATTAACTAGCACTATTGAAATGTTATGATTTTCATACAACTATTTACATTTTCTAAAAAGATCGGGTTTTAAACTGAATAAATATTAATCATTAAAAAATCAAAAGAATGGTGACTTTATGAATGACGACCTGATTCAACGATTAAAATATCATGTTACTCCGACGGTGCTGCAAGGCGAAACAGAATATGTTGCTACCAAAGAGCAGGCGCTGGCTCAATTTTATCCTATTTTCCTGAGCATATTGCGTGTGCATCCGGAACAGGCAGAAACTCTCAGTCAGCAATTAAATCCAAAGATCAGTGAATTGTTCACAGAAAAACCTGAAATCAAACAACGTCTGCTCGAGCATCTGGCCAGCCTGTCCGATAGCGTGCCACAAGAGCAGCTTGAACAGACCTTAAACCGTTCGATTAAACCAACTATTGAGTATCTAAAAACAGAAGCTGATGCATCTAATCCTGATGCAATTAATTATGTAATTGAAACCAATAATGATTCAATTCAAAAAGCGTTGCCGACCTGGGCATCACAGCTGTTACTTGCTATAGGTGCATCGCCACTGGTTGGCCATCATCCAACGCCCGTACCGGGAATTGATCCTGAACCTGTTGAACCGGCGATTCAAAAAGAAAGAAGATCACGTTTTTTAATTCCGATCATTGCCTTTATTATTGTGGCTGCTTTAATTATGTTCTTCTTCCGAGGCTGTACACGTGATGATGATCCGGATGATATCCGGGATATGCAGAATGCATCTAAAGCAGTCGCAACTGAAACTGCATTTCTAAAATTAAGTACTGGAAGTGAGGGGCAGATTACTAGCTGTCAGGTACAGATTAATGATCCTCAGTATATGGAAATTCTACAAAACGAGATCAAACAGATTTTTAATTATAATATCGGTTGCGGTTCAGAAAATAATGATAATTACCATTCTGAATTCACCGATCAGGATACGATTCCATCTGTATTAAAAGCTATGCAGGGTGTGCCAAATGTCAGCTTGCATTGGGAAGGAAAACAGGTTTCTGTACAAGCCGGGAATTCAGCCGATGCTGAACGTATCGCAGGTGAAATTCGCCAGCTGGCAAAAAATATGACGGTCATTACCCAAAAACCTATTAGTACTGCAAAGGCGATTAATACGCCGAGCAATGAAGCTGAAAAAGTCTTGGCAAGTATGCCGATAGAACAAATCCAAGCTTTAGATGTTGCGACAGCTTTAAATCTGCAAGCAATCAACTTTGCTCCAGGTTCAACTGAAATCCCGACCATAAATCAGTCGATTCTGGATCAGACAGCAGCTTTAATGAAACGTGCGCCACAAGTTCATTTACGAGTGATTGGTCACACAGATGCTCAAGGCGATGCAGAACTAAATAAACAACTTTCTTTACAGCGTGCTCAGGCGATTGTTAACTATCTGGTGAAACAGGGGGTCGATCCTGCCCAGTTGAATGCGATAGGCATGGGGCCAGCTCAACCCAATGCATCAAATGCTAAAGATGTAGACCGTTATAAAAACCGTCGTATTGCCTTTGAAGTCATGAATACCAACACTGGGACTGTACGTGCGGTCGATGACCAAGGTGTAAAACAGAAGGTGTAAATTCAAGACTAAAGAACGGTTTATTTAAATAGCCTATTTAACTAGATTGATCAAAATGAAAAGGACGAATTGCTTCGTCCTTTTTTTATTGGCATGCTGTGCGCAATTGTTCAGGAATATGAGTAAATGCGGATTACTATCATCGGGGCAGGGCGAGTGGCTTATCATCTTGCCTGTGTATTGTCAGTACAGCATGAGATTGTGCAGATCTATAGCCGGACCTTGGAAAAGGCACAACAACTGGCAGATCAATTCCAGGCACAGGTAATTGAAAAGCCTGAGCAACTGGATAATCGTGTGGATCTGGTCATTATTGCGGTTAGTGACCAGTCAATTGCCATGGTTATTGAACAGATTCATCCATATTTACCGAATAACCTGATCGTACATACTTCCGGCAGTACTCATTTAGATGTGCTGAAACAAATCCATGTACGTGCTGGTGTATTCTATCCATTACAAACCTTTAGTCTGGAACGTGAGATTAACTGGGAAAATACACCTTTATTTATCGAAGCACATGATCGCGAAGACCAAAATATCCTTCAAAATTTAGCAAATAGCCTAAGCGGTAGAGTCTATTCGTATAGTTCAGAGCAACGCCTAAGTCTGCATTTAGCTGCAGTCTTTGCATGTAATTTTAGTAACTATTGTTATGACATGGCCAAACAGGTAGTCGATGCACAGCAAGTGGATTTTAGTCTGCTTTATCCATTAATTCTGGAAACAGCAAATAAAGCGACACAGAATGATCCACGCCAGATGCAGACAGGTCCCGCCATGCGAGGAGATGAGAATATTCTGAATATGCATCAATCCATGCTGGAACAGTCACAACGTAGTGATCTGGCAGAAGTATATGCCTTGATGAGTCAGCAGATCCTGCAACGCCATCAAGCTTCCTGAACCTAAAAAATATATAGGTAACTGAATTGCATGCAGATTTCTCGATCAAGCATCGAGTTTAATTCTGAATATCAATTGTTCTATTTTCAGAAAATATCTTAAGTTGAGAAGATAATAATGAAAATGGAACAATAACAATGCAACAGGAATTTAACTACATCATTATTGGTGGAGGGAGCGCAGGATACGTACTGGCCAGCCGTCTCAGTGAAGATCCCAATATTTCTGTCTGTCTTTTGGAAGCAGGTGGGCAGGGCAATGCCTGGACAGTAAATATTCCCGCAGCCTGTGTCATGAGTTTGCCGACCAAAATTAACAACTGGGCTTTTGAAACCGTTCCACAAAAAGGATTGAATGGACGTAAAGGTTATCAGCCACGTGGTAAATGTCTGGGGGGTTCCTCAGCAATTAATGCCATGATTTATATCCGTGGCAATCGTGCCGATTATGATGATTGGGCAGCACAAGGCTGTACCGGCTGGTCTTATGATGAAGTACTGCCATATTTCATCCGATCTGAGAATAACCATCGCATTCAGAATGAATATCATGGTAATGCAGGCCCTTTACATGTATCCGATGTGCAAACAGACAGTATTTTCCATGAGCGATATTTACAGGCAGCACGTGAGCAAGGCTATCCAGTGCTGGATGATTTTAATGGTGCAGAGCAGGAAGGCTTAGGGGTTTACCAGGTAACTCATGATAATGGTGAGCGCTGTAGCGCAGCTCGAGCTTATCTGTTTCCACATTTGAGTCGTCCGAATTTGACCATATGGACTAAAGCCACCACGCATAAAATTATAATCGAACAAAAAGCGGCAGTTGGGGTGCAGGTGCAACATGCGGGTCAATTAAAAACGTTACGAGCGCGACAGGAAGTCTTGCTCTCGGCAGGTGCCATGCAATCTCCACACCTATTGATGCTATCCGGAATTGGTGATGCTGAAGAACTGAAACAACACGGTATCGAGCTCAAGCACCACTTGCCAGGGGTTGGAAAGAATTTTCATGATCACCCCGATTTTATTTTCGGCTATAACGTCAAAGAATTTGCCGGAACTTTCGGGATATCCATGTCAGGTTCACTGGATATGTTTAAGCAGATTAGGCGATATCGCAGTGAACGCCGTGGCATGATTGCGTCTAATTTTGCTGAATGTGGAGGATTCATTAAAAGCTCGCCAGCACTGAAAATTCCCAATCTGCAACTGCATTTCGTGGTGGCATTAGTGGATGATCATGCACGTAAATTCCGTAGAAGCCACGGCATTTCCTGTCATGTCTGTTTATTAAATCCACGCAGCCGTGGTTCAATTAAACTGAGCGGGCCAAACATTCATGATCCGCTATTGATTGATCCAAATTTCTTGAACGATGAACGCGATTTGGATGATCTGGTGCAAGGTTTTAAACTGACGCAAAAATTGATGCAGTCACCATCGCTTTCCAGTCTGTATAAGCAGGATTTATTTACTGCGCATGTAAAAAATGATGAGGATATTCGGGAAATCCTGCGCAATTGGGTAGATACGGTGTATCACCCAGTTGGTAGTTGCAAGATGGGCGTTGATGATATGTCTGTAGTCGATCCTGAATTATGTGTCTATGGCATTCAAAATCTGCGGGTGATTGATGCTTCAGTCATGCCATCGGTCGTGAATGGCAATACCAATGCACCAACAATTATGATTGCAGAAAAAGCTGTGGATCTGATCCGGGCAAGACAACAAACATCGAAAGTTGCTTAAAAATATGAGAATTTCTTTTTACAGAATAAATAGGGACCGTATATGACGTCATGGGAACAAGGTGCAAACCTAGATATTACCAAATACATGCAGGATATTTTCCAGCAGCAGCGCCAGACATGTTTGCAAGCAGCATATCCAGACTATGAGCAGCGTCAACAGCAACTTAAAACACTATACCAAATGGTGGTGGAGCATCAGCATGAGATGGCTGCCGCTATTAGTCGGGATTTCTCGAACCGGAGTCTTGACGAAACCAAGCTGTTTGAAGTGCTGACCAGTTTGAATGGACTGAAACACAGCTTGAAACATCTGAAAAAATGGATGAAGCCGAGTAAACGTCAGGTTGGTATTCTGTTTCAGCCAGCCACGGGTTATGTGATGTATCAGCCGGTAGGCGTGGTCGGTATCGTGGTGCCGTGGAATTATCCGCTTTTCCTCGCCATAGGTCCTTTGGGCCAGGCCTTGGCTGCGGGTAACCGGGTCATGCTGAAAATGAGTGAATATACCCCGGAATTTTCCAGTCTGTTTCAACAGCTGATTGCCCGTTATTTCACAGCTGACCAGATTGCTGTAGTTACGGGGGATGCACAAGTCGCACAGCAATTTACTACTTTGCCATTTGATCATTTGCTCTTTACTGGCGCGACTTCAATTGCACGTCATGTGATGTATGCGGCGGCGGAGAATCTGACCCCAGTCACACTGGAGCTTGGTGGTAAGTCACCTGTTATCGTTGCGAAGGATGCAGATTTACAGGAAAGCGCACGCCGTCTAGCTTTTGGCAAAACCATGAATGCCGGGCAGACCTGTGTAGCACCAGATTATGCATTTGTGCATCAGTCACAAATCCAAGCTTTTATTGAAGCTTACTTCGATGCTATTCGACAATTTTATCCAAATAGTATTTTAAGCAATCCGGATTATACAACCATCATCAATGACCGGCAGCTTGCTCGATTACAGCAATATATTGAGGATGCTCAGGCCAAAGGTGCACAGTTGCATCAGATCGAACAGGGGGTAGATGGGCGCCGTTTGCCGCACCTGGTCCTGACCAATGTTCATGACGATATGCTGATCATGCAGAATGAAATCTTTGGTCCACTTCTGCCCGTCATTGGCTATGAGCAGATGGATGAAGTAATTAACTACATCAACCAGCATGACCGGCCATTGGCACTGTATTACTTTGGTTATAACAAAGCTGAGCAACAAAAAGTCCTGCATACGACACACAGTGGCGGGGTCTGTCTTAATGAAACTTTAATGACGGCTGGTATGGAGGATATGCCCTTTGGCGGGATTGGCCCATCTGGAATGGGGCATTATCACGGACATGAAGGCTTTAAGACCTTTAGTCATGCCAAGTCGGTATTTAGCCGTCCAAAATTCAGTTTGATGAAGCTGATTTATCCACCGTATAGCAGTTCGATTCTGAAACTGATTTATCGTATCTTCTTGCGTTAAAGTGAGTGATACCTAGGAAAATTGCCAGGTATAAAGATGAACATCTATTTTTCTTTCTAAAATTGATTTCAGGTATTCTGATCGCCATCATTCATTAATTCAAAGATAAATTCTTTTTATAAAAAAAGCGCTGAATCATCAGCGCTTTTTGGGGATTCATCTTGGATTAAGAGATTTTCTTAAAGATAAAGTCATTAATCTTGTGACCGGCTTCAATACCACGACGCTCGAATTTGGTTTGAGGACGCCAGTCAGGACGAGGATAACTGTTGCCTTTACCTGCCAGATTTTCCAAACGTGGACGCTCTTCAAGCACTTCCAGCATCCATTCAGCATACGGTTCCCAGTCAGTCGCAGCGTGGAATGTACCGCCGAGCTCTAACTTTTGTTCAACCAATGGCATGCGGTCGTGTGATACGAAACGGCGTTTGAAGTGACGTTTTTTCTGCCATGGATCAGGGAAGTACAATTGCACCGTGTTGATACTGTTATCCGGCATTTCATGCAGGACTTGAATTGCATCGGCATCCAGGACACGCAAGTTGGTTAAGCCTTCCATACCTGCTTCATATACACATTGTGCGATGCCGGGTACGTGCACTTCAATACCGACAAAATTACGTTCAGGATTGGCTTTGGCCATCAATACCAGTGAACGACCCATACCGAAACCGATTTCTACAGTCAATGGACGTTCAGGGTGCTCAAAATGCTGGCGCAAATCACCCGCTGGATATTCCAAAATTAAGTGACCATATTGTTCAAGCGCAGTACGTTGAGAGGTATTTAATGGCGCTGAGCGGCGCATAAACGTCACAATTTCACGGTGCTCGCTTAAATTGTCCAGCTCCACGACTTGCTGGTCTAATTGATCGTTCGACATAACTTTGGCAAATCTAAAAATTCAGAATGCGGTATTTTAAGTCCTGAGCGGAGCAAGTCAAACTTTTCTCAGGAATTCACTACTAAAAACTGGCATTGAGCTTATTCCTCAGAAAAATAAAAGGACCAATTGGCCCTTTTAAATCATATGAATGGTGATCAGGTTTGATAACGGTCGACCAAAGTACTGCTGGCTTCATTCAGTCCAGTCACCTGAACATCAATTCCTTGGGCTTTAAATTTCTGTACGACGTTATTGAACATATTCACAGAAGTGACATCCCAAATATGGGCATGGGTCAGATCCAGTTCAACAACTGCCAGGTTTTCCTTAAAGTCAAAGAACTGATAGAAGCGGTCTGAACTGCTAAAAAAGATCTGCCCGGAAATCACATAACGACGAGAACGTTCATCTAGCAAATGAGTATATACGTGAACCGTATTTTCCAGTTTGTTGATAAAGAACAGGGCAGACAATACCACGCCGATTAACACGCCTAATGCCAGGTTATGGGTCACCAAAACTACCAGCACAACAGTAATCATCACCACATTAAAAGCAAGCGGATGCTTATTAAACTGCTGGATAGCACCCCACTGGAAGGTGGTAAATGATACCATGATCATAATGGCTACCAGTGCTGCCATCGGAATATAAGCCAACCAATCTTTCAGAAATACCACCAGGCAAAGTAAGAAGATGCCTGCCACAAGCGTAGACAGACGGGTACGTGCACCAGAAGAGACATTGATAATCGACTGTCCAATCATGGCACAACCGGCCATTCCACCCATAAAACCGCTGACGATATTGGCCATACCCTGACCACGGCATTCCTGATGGCGGTCACTTTCAGAATCGGTGACTTCATCGACTACAGTGGTGGTCATCATGGTCTCAAGTAAACCGACAGTGGCCAAAGTCGCTGAATAAGGAAAAATAATCTGCAATGTTTCAAAATTCAGCGGAATTTCTGGAATCAAGAAAACTGGTAAGGTATCTGGAAAATGCCCTAAGTCACTCACGGTACGCATATCTGATCCGAGGAAAAGAGCCAGTCCGCTGAGGACGATAATACAGATCAGTGGAGAAGGGATGGCTTTACCAATTTTCGGAAGATAAGGAAATAAATAGATAATTGCCAAACCGATCGCAACAAACAGATAACCGGTCACATCCATTTTTTGCATTTCCGGGATTTGCGCAACAAAAATCAGAATCGCCAAGGCATTTAAGAAGCCATAGACCACTGATTGCGAAACAAAGCGCATCAATTTGGCAACTTTAAATGAACCGGCAATTACCTGAATAATCCCGGTTAATACAGTGGCAGCCAGTAAGTATTGCAGACCATGCTCCTTGACCAAAGTAATCATAAGGAGCGCCATCGCACCAGTTGCTGCCGAGATCATTGCTGGGCGACCACCGAAGAAGGCAATAGATACCGCGATACAGAAAGATGCGTACAGACCGACTTGGGGGTCGACGCCAGCAATGGCAGAAAACGCAATCGATTCTGGAATGAGAGCTAATCCGACCACCAGGCCAGCCAGAACATCAGTGCGGATATTGGAAAACCATTCTTCTTTTTTCAGACTTATCACAGAATTTCATCATTTTACTTTTCACCCAGCGTATCTTAATCGTCCTGGTATAAAAATCCACACAAGAATGACTTGAAAATGTCTGGAATATACTCAATATTGAAGAAGTAAATGTCTTTTGGCGGCAGTTACGCTTTTTTGCAATTTACAGGTTTGATCACTTGAAAGTTTGTTAGAAGCGATTTAAAACATTGAGAAGTAGATAACAAGGATCAGAAATGAAGCTTTACTATGCACCTGGTGCATGCTCGTTGGCAGCACATATTATTTTAAATGAAATTAATGTTGATTTTGATTTGGAACGTGTTGATTTAAAAACACATAAAACTGAGAAAGGCACAGATTATTACGAGATCAATCCAAAAGGCTATGTTCCAGCACTGGAAATTAACCCGGGCCTGATTCTGACTGAGAACGTTGCGATTCTTCCATTTCTGGCACAACACGATCCAAAACAAGATTTAATTCCTCCATCAGGTATGGGACGTGCCAAAGTCCTAGAATGGTTAGGTTACCTAAACTCAGAATTACATGATGCTTATGCAGTGTTCTTTGGTGCGCCAATGGATGAGGAAGCCAAGAAAAAGGCGTATGCAGAAATTGACCGCTTATTAAGTTACATTGATAAAGCCATTGGTGAATCAGACAATGATTACCTGGTGGATGATAACTTTGGACCAGCAGATGCTTATCTGTTTGTACTTACTAACTGGTCAAATCATATCGAACACGATTTGACACCTTATAAAAATATCATTCACATTCGTAATAAGGTCGCAGAGCGTCAGTCAGTACAGATTGCTATGCGTGATGAAGGATTGATTCCTTAATACACCGCAGCAAATCAATAAAGGACTCGATTGAGTCCTTTATTTTTGCACTTAATTTTCTTATCAACGAATTTATTTAAAGAAATAACCTGTCTCAGGCGAGCTGGCATTGGCCATACGCTTACGTGGCATGCGACCCGCTAAGAATGCTTCACGACCAGCTTCTACTGCTTTACGCATGGCAGATGCCATTAAGACTGGATTCTGTGCTGCTGCAATGGCTGTATTCATCAACACGCCATCACAACCGAGTTCCATCGCAATTGCTGCATCACTGGCTATGCCGACACCAGCATCGACCAGTACAGGCACTTTGGCATTTTCCTTAATGATAGAAATGGTATGAGGATTCAGAACTCCCAGACCTGAGCCGATCAAACTTCCCAAAGGCATGATCGCAACACAACCCATGCTTTCCAGTTCCTGCGCCACGATTGGATCATCTGACGTATACACCATAATTTCAAAACCATCATCAATCAGGGTGCGTGCTGCTTTTAAAGTTTCAGTGATATTTGGATATAAGGTTTTTTCATCACCCAGAACTTCCAGTTTTACCAGGTTATGACCATCCAGCAGTTCACGTGCCAGCATACAGGTACGTATAGCACTGTTAGCATCAAAACAGCCAGCGGTGTTGGGCAGAATGGTATATTTTTCGGGTGGAACTACGGATAGCAGATTCGGCTGGTCTGGATGCTGGCCGATATTCACGCGACGGATTGCAACCGTAACAATTTCAGCACCACTAGCCTGAATCGCCTGATCTGTTTCCTGTAAGTCTTTATATTTTCCTGTACCAACCAACAGACGTGACTGGAACTGGCGTGAGCCAATTTGAAGTAAATCTTGCATAGTATTTCTGAACCTTAGCCGCCACCGACAGCGTGAATGATTTCGATTTTGTCTGCCTCATAGATTGGCGTTGCTGCCAGTCTACTTTTGGGAACGATCATTTCATTGACTTCAACGGCATAGCGCTTACCTTCAAGCGCAAGGTGCTGAACCAGTTCCATTAAGGTGGTGCAGTCAGTCTGTTGTTGTTCGCCATTGATATAGATGTTCATTTTGGCACCCTCTGAATGTGATCAGTTCTTACTTGATGTATTTAAAAGCATTCCAGGCCAGGATCAGCCAGCCTGCAATCATCAGTGCGCCTCCGATTGGGGTAATTGCACCTAAACCACGCGGTAAACCAAGTGCCATAATATAAAGTGAACCACTGAACAGTAAAATGCCCAATTGAATCAAAATGAAACTTGGTTTAATCGGCAACTGTGGAATCACTTTTGCCATGATGCCTAATAGCAACAAGCCCAACGCATGATAGAAAAAGTAATCGGTTGCAGTCTGCCACCAGCCAAGCTGTGCTTCAGTTGCACGTGCTTTCAAGCCATGCGCACCAAAAGCACCCAGCATTACTGCAAGGGCCAGGTTAATCGCTGAAATTGCAATCCACATCTGAACTGATCTTCCTGTAAATTTTGCGCTTAACCTTAGCATAAAAGTACGGGCTGAAACACCGTATTAAAAGACAAAAAAGCCTTCACATCTGAAGGCTTTATACAGGACATGAAATCTAGTTGGAAGACATCGCAACTTTAATTTTTTCCATGGCATTCTTTTCCAGCTGACGAATACGTTCGGCAGAAACGTTATATTCTGCGGCAAGCTCATGCAGGGTAGATTTTTCATCATCCAGCCAGCGACGCTGCAAGATGTTACGTGAACGGTCATCTAGTTGTTCCATGGCATCGTGCAGGGCGGCTGTACTTTGTTCTTCATAGTCTTCATTTTCAATCAGACGTGCCGGATCATAACGGTTATCTTCCAGATACAGCGCTGGAGCGACATGACCTGAACCTTCATCGTCATCATCACCTGAAGCTTCAAATGCTGCATCATAGGCAGTCAGTCGCCCTTCCATTTCCAGAACCTGTTCGGGGGTCACATTCAGGTCATTGGCAATTGATCGAGCCTCATCTAATGTCAACTTTTTAGATGACTTTTTCAGACTACGCAGGTTAAAGAACAGTTTGCGCTGAGCTTTAGTTGTCGCAATTTTGACAATACGCCAGTTACGGATTACATATTCGTGGATTTCAGCCTTAATCCAGTGCACGGCAAAGGAAACAAGACGAACACCCATATTCGGGTCAAAGCGTTTAACCGCTTTCATTAAGCCAAGGTTACCTTCCTGAATCAGGTCACCTTGAGGCAGGCCATAACCTGCATAACTACGTGCAATATGGACTACAAAACGCAGGTGAGACATCACCAGCATTTTTGCTGCATCCAGATCTTGGTCATAGAAATATCGGTCTGCCAACTCTTTTTCTTGTTCGGCAGTTAAAATAGGAATCTGATTGACAGTACTAATATAAGCACCGAGATTGACACCTGGCGCCGATAATGACAGGGGCATCAATTGATTGCTGCTGTCACTCATGTGTTCTCCTTGAGGAATAACGGGATCATTCCCAAATCTAAGATTTATGTTAATCCAATCTCCAGTCAAATGATGGATATTTGGGTAGAGATATGTAAACTTTTATACAAATGTGGAGATAAATAGTTTAATTGAAAATTTTTAAGATTCAATTATGTAGTGAAACTCCACGTCGGAAATTCGTTGCATATCATATTTCAGCTGATTTAACTCACAGTAACGCGAAACATCAATCTGGCTGTGTGGATCTGATGATTTCAGCAGAAAGGTTTCGCCGGGATGGCTTTTCAGGGCACGCTTTAACATCAATAACGGCATAGGGCATGGTTTACCCATGGCATCGACGGTGCGAATCTGATCTGCGTTGTCAATCATTTCCGTAATATTCATTTGACTTTAGAAGGGGTCTAAATATTAGCAAATAGGATGCCAAATCCCAACTTTTTTAAAAAAATATAAACGAAATAATAATTAAAAAAACCTTATGCAAATTTCTGAAAAAAATAGCGAAATCAATTAGAACAAACCTAAAAAAAGGCTATTAATTGTTATAAACCCATGTTAAGCTCGATCAGTTAGTGGGATTTTAGATAAACAAATTAATTGTTTTTCGTCCTGCAAATAAATGGATGTAACCGGGATTTTGTTAATAGTTTTACAGAATGATTACAAGCTTAAAAATAATATTTTCAAACTTGTTTGCTCTGCTGTTTGCAACACCGGGTGGTCCTTCTTTTCGGTACAATGAGGATTAACTTATGACAGCTGCTCGCGAACAAGGCGTAGTTAAGTGGTTTAACGATACTAAAGGCTTCGGCTTTATTCAACGTAATGGTGGTGATGACGTATTCGTTCATTTCCGTGCAATCCAAGGTGACGGTCACCGTTCACTTCGTGATGGCCAACGTGTTGAATTCAGTGTTGTAAAAGGCCAAAAAGGCTTCCAGGCTGAAGAAGTTCAACCATTAGACTAATCTTCGGATTAAGCTAATAAAACGCCCCAATATAAATTGGGGCGTTTTTTGTTTATACTGTCTATATCTTAGTGATTATCTATTTAGAGCACCGCTTTATGTCATCTGGTTTTGAAACCTTAAATTTACATCCTAATCTAAAACAAGCGATTGATGCTTTAGGCTTTTCTTCTATGACGCCTATTCAGGAGAAGGTTTTAAAATTCACATTGGCAGGTCACGATGCAATTGGTCGTGCGCAAACGGGTACAGGCAAAACAGCGGCCTTCCTGGTGAGTATCATCAATGATCTATTGAATAATCCTGTTCAGGAACAGCGTTACCGTGGTGAGCCACGTGCACTGATTCTGGCACCGACTCGTGAACTTGCACTACAAATCGAAAGTGACGCGCATGAGCTGACCAAGTTTAGTGACCTGAGTGTCGTGACGCTGCTTGGTGGTGTGGATTTTGACAAGCAAAAAGCACAGCTCGATAAGGCACCTGTGGACATCATGGTTGCTACTCCAGGTCGCTTGATTGACTTTGTTGAACAAAAAGAAGTCTGGTTAGACCAGATTGAATTCCTGGTGATTGATGAAGCAGACCGTCTGCTGGATATGGGCTTTATCCCTTCAGTGAAACGTATCGTACGTTTCTCGCCACGCAAGGAACAACGCCAAACTTTGATGTTCTCGGCAACTTTTAGCTATGACGTTTTGAATCTGGCACAACAGTGGTTATTTGAACCCGTAACGGTTGAAATTGAGCCAGAAAAGAAAACCAATGCGGACGTTGAACAACGTGTATATATGGTTGCCAAGGCAGATAAATATAAACTGCTACAAGACATTTTACGTGATGAACCGATTGAGAAGGTCATGATTTTTGCCAACCGTCGTGATCAGGTGCGTAAACTCTATGATCATCTGAAACGTGACAACTATAAAGTGGTGATGCTGTCTGGTGAAATTGCCCAAGACAAGCGCTTAAAAATGCTGGACCAGTTTAAAAATGGAAAACACAATATCATGATCGCAACTGATGTAGCAGGTCGTGGTATTCATGTGGATGGTGTATCGCATGTAGTGAACTTTACCCTGCCAGAACAATCTGATGACTATGTACACCGTATTGGTCGCACTGGACGGGCCGGGACTCGTGGTGTCAGTATCAGTTTCCTGTCGGAAGACGATGCGTTCTATCTTCCAGAAATTGAAAAAGCGATTGGTCAAAAATTACCATTGACCCGCCTGGAAGGCTATTGCTAATTTCCAGTTCGTAAAAAAACCGCTCATTGAGCGGTTTTTTATCTAGCTAAAAATGCTTTAGTTAGACTGGCAACGGAAAGTCAGGGTAGTTTGGTAATCATCATCTGAATTAATGCTATTGCCTGTACCTGCAATATTACCAAGTACTGTGGCAGCAGCCTGAATAATCTGCCCAGTCTGCTCATCTACCACGCCTTTTAGTGCGCCATCATAGGTGGACTGTTCATCTACAATAATAGCTGTTGATCGTGAACCACAAGTTTTAGAGGCGGCGTTCACGGCATTATTTTTGGCAATGACTTGGGTCTTACCTAATCCGGTGACTTCAAATTGATTATTTTCTTTGCGGATTGCAGTTGTGTTGGTTGGATTAGTACTACACGCAGTCAGAGCGAGTGCAGTGGCAATAGCTGCACCCATTGTTAATATTTTTGTCATGTCTAAAAACCCGTCAAGATCAGATAATCGTATAATTAATCACATAATAATCTTTAGAATTTGTACAGCATGTATAAGTTTGGAAATTTTCAGTATTAGCCATGTCATTATCATAAATGCTGTTTAATGATTTTTGTCAGAAACGAAAACAGTGAGCTAAATATATTTGAGCACGAAGAATAAAAATGAAGGATATAGAGAATCCCAAGATGAATATGCTAATCTTGAATACAGTTTTTAAGTATAGAAATACAAGGCAATGACCGAATCAACGATCGAAATCGTTCATCAGAATATTCATCAACGTCAATCTATTGGTCAGCTGATTGCCCCGGCACCCAATGCTGAACAGCTGGAAATGGCCTTTCAGGCTGCGCTGACTGCGCCAGATCACCACCGTTTAAAACCTACTGAATTTGTAGTTATTCCAGATGATAAGCGTGAAGCTTTTGGTGAGTTATTGTCTCAGGCATTAATCGATCTGGGTCAAACTGAAGCTGCTCAGATTGAGCGGGTAAAACATCATCCTTTCCGTGCACCTTTACTGGTTCTGGCTTTGACCCGTTTAAAAGATCATCCCAAGGTGCCGCATTTTGAGCAGATTTTGAGCTCTGGTGCCGCAATTCAGAATTTCTTATTGTCCCTGCAAGCTCAAGGTTTTTCGACCATGTGGCGTAGTGGTGCTGTAGTAGAATCGTTATACTTTAAACAGGCTTTAGGAATTTCAGGTGATGATCTGGTTTCAGGCATCATTTATATTGGAACGGCGGCAAAAACTATTGCGCCACGTGCAGAAATCCATACAGAAGCATTTGTCAGCCAGTGGAATCCATCACATTAATTTGGCTAGATAAGGATATTACAAACACATGTCAGAATTAAAATTTTCAGATCTGGTTGAACCTGTAGAAATTGATCGTAAGACTGCGTTGCGAATTACAGTGTTGGGTGGTGGCAGTTTTGGTACAGCAATGGCAAATACTGCAGTACGCAATGGCTGTGACACCATGATCTGGATTCGTGATGAAACCACGGCTGCGGATATTAATGCCACGCATATGAACAAGCGTTATCTGCCAGATTTTCAGCTTGAGCCTGCATTATTGGCAGTTTCAGACTTAGAAAAAGCAGTACGTGATCGTGACATTATTCTGGTGGCAATTCCAAGCCATTCTTTCCGTGATGTGCTGAAGCAGATTAGGCCTTTTATTAGCTCTCAGGCCGTGATTTCACTGACCAAAGGTATTGAAGCGAAAACCTTTAGTTTTATGAGTGATATCATCAGGGAAGAATTACCTGAAGTGCCTTATGGGGTCCTTTCAGGCCCGAACCTGGCGAAGGAAATTGTGGCGGGCCAGCCAGCAGGGACTGTGATTGCAAGTGATTCTGAACTGGTGCGTTATGCAGTACAGCAAGCTTTGCACAGTGCTTTATTCCGTGTCTTTGCCAGCGATGATGTACATGGTGTAGAGCTTGGTGGTGCGCTGAAAAATATCTATGCAGTCGCAATGGGTATGGCAGCCGCCTATAACGTCGGTGAAAATACCAAGAGTATGATTCTGACCCGTGCCTTGGCAGAAATGAGCCGTTTTGCGGTGAAGCTTGGTGCGAATCCATTAACCTTCCTGGGGCTGTCGGGTGTAGGTGATTTATTCGCTACCTGTAATAGTCCGTTAAGCCGAAACTATCAGGTTGGTTATGCGCTGGGTAAAGGTAAAACTCTGGAACAGGCAACTACTGAACTGGGTCAGACGGCGGAAGGGATTAATACTATTGTACAGGTAAAAGCACGTTCAGAAGAACTGGATGTATACATGCCAATTACCTGTGCCTTGTATGCTGTGATCTTTGAAGGTGCACCGCCGATGAGTATTGCAGTGTCTTTAATGAAAAATGGTCATCGCAGTGATGTGGAATTTGTCTTGCCACATCATCAAGTCTGATTTATAAGTGATGGAACTGTATGATCAGTCTCATATTATGACTTGATCAGCAGCTTGAATGAACGAATAGGGAAATGTATGCAACTGACACTCGTACGTCATGGCGAAGCAGCTCCACCGGTAAATGGTAACGACACCAAGCGCCCTTTGACCGAACGTGGACATCTACAGGCAGAACAGACTGCTCAATACCTGAAAGACATAGTTAAACCTGAAGTCTTTGTAGTGAGTCCGTTGCTTCGTGCTCAGGAAACTCTGGCACATTTGCAGGCTTTCTATAAAGATGTACCGGTGGTGATCTGTAATGCCATTAAGCCGGATGATGATGCCAAAGTGGCTGTGGAGTGGTTGTCTCAGTTACCGTATGAATCAATTGTCGTGGTTTGCCATATGAATGTGGTGGCACATATTGCTTCCATTCTGACAGCGGAGTCTTTCCATCCTTTTCATTTGTCAGAAGCTCGCATTTATGATCAGGCAGTAATTGCAGCAGGTTTATCGACACAGTTAAAAAGCTTTATTCCAACAGTATAAAAAACTATTAAAACGGCAGAACACAATCGATGTTGTATTTATGGATGCCAGAAGCCAATGGGGTTTGGCAATGGTCAGATGGGGAATTCTGGAAAAGTGCAGATACACTTGAGCAACTGATTCAGGAAATCCAGGGGCAACATGGGGTAGAGGCAACGGTCTTTTTCCCGAGTCGTCATGTGCAGATTTTGCAGCAGAGCATGTCCAAAGTCCAATATAAGAAAATGGGGCAGGAGGCAATCAAGTATCTGCTGGAGGAATATGTCATTCTACCAGTTGATGCGATGAAGGTGCTTCATCATTTTCAGCCGCCCGATCAGCTCAGTGTATTGGGAATTTCCAATTCAACTGTAGAAACCATGCAGCATGTATTGAACCTTCTTCCGGTCAAGGTCACGGCATTATTGCCAGATTTTCTGGTCCTGCCTGTTCCAGAAGAAAATCAACGTGTATTGGCGGAACTTGCTGGGCGACTACTGGTTCGCGAATCGGAATATGTGGGTTATTCGGTGGATGACCTGAGTCTTTATCTGGATTATCAGCCTAAAGATGTAAATTACAAGGTGAGTAACCTGAATGACGCTCAGCTGCGTAGTCTGGAAGCTGTTGTTACCCATGATCAGGTTGAGTCGTTTCAGTACAGCCTTCCCCAGCTGAAAAAAGCCAAACAGCATCCTTTTAATGTCTTGCCTAAAGCCAAGGCAGATACGCCAGTTTCCGGTTACTGGAAAGCCTGTGCTGCTGTGTTTTTGGGTATTCTGGTGCTGCAGTTTAGTTATGATGCTGTGCGCTGGTATCAATATAAAAAGATTGCCAATCAGACTGCTTCTCAAGCAATTGATCAGTTCAAATACTGGTTTGGTCAGAACTATCCTGTAAACGAGCAGAATATCAAAAGCCAGTTTGAAGGGCAGATGCGTTTAAGTCAGGTGGCGAATACTCAGGCTTTTGATCTGATTAGTCGGGTGGGGCCGGTATTAATGCAAAACCAGATTATTGCGCAGCGGGTCAGTTATGATACTTCAAGTCTGAATATGGATCTGCAGGCGAACTCTTCTGATGCATTAAGCACTTTGACCCGTCAGCTGACACAGCAGGGTTTTAAAGTTGAACTGGGTAATGTACAGGCCAATGGTGCAGGTGCGATCGGATCGGTGAGAATACAATAATGAAAATGCTCGACAATATTCAAATCCGGCTGGACCGGCGCATTGAACGCATTACAGATTATCTGGATAGCCTGAGTACTCGTGAACGCTATATGGTGATCTTTACCACGATTTTTGTCATCGTGGCTGCAGTCGGTTCGGCACTATTTTATATGCACAGAGCTGCGGATACCCAGCAAAAGCGCCTGAATACCTTAAAAGATACTTTAGTATGGATGCAGAGTAATGCAGCGACCATGAAGCCAGCAGACGATCTGCAATTAGATGCCTCAGAAAAAGTGCAGCGTGCTGCCCAGCAGCAGGGGTTGTCGGTTTCATCCCAGCAGCAGGAAGGTAAAATTTTACTCAATGTCAGTCATGAAAATTATTCTGTACTGGCTAATTTTCTGACCCAGCTGGCCCAGAGTGGCTTAACTGTTGAAAAAATGGAACTTATCAGTGATGCCGGACAGATTAAATTAACAGCGACTGTCCTATAAACGGTAAAAATAAAGATTTGCAAAGCATGGTTTTTTTACCGGGCTGTGACTATAATATGCCGACTTAAAAAGCAGTAGACTTTTCTGGATATGTTGTATTCTCTAGCCCGCCCTTTGTTGTTTTCTTTAGCACCAGAGCGTGCACATGAGCTGACACTATCACTGTTGAAATCCTCCCATGCCATGGGGATGATGCGTCAAAACGTTGCTTCTAAACCAGTGACCTGTATGGGAATCGAATTTCCGAATCCGGTAGGTCTGGCGGCAGGGTTGGACAAAAATGGTGCCTATATCGATGCCCTTGCAAGTCAAGGCTTTGGTTTTATTGAAATCGGTACTATTACCCCGCGTCCTCAGCCCGGTAATCCGGAACCCCGACTGTTCCGTCTGCCAAAAGCGAAAGCCATTATTAACCGTATGGGTTTTAATAATGAAGGCGTGGACAAACTGATTGAAAATGTTAAAGCTGCAAAATTCAAAGGTGTTCTGGGGATTAATATCGGCAAGAATGCTGTAACTCCGGTTGAAAATGCAGTTGATGATTATTTAATCTGTCTGGAAAAGGTATATAATTACGCTTCCTACATTACTGTTAATATTTCCTCTCCCAACACAAAAAACCTGCGTAGCCTGCAAAGTGGTGATGCGCTCACTGAGCTGCTGGAAACGCTAAAAAACCGTCAGCTTGAGCTTGCTCAAGAAAACCAGCATTATGTACCTCTGGTCTTGAAAGTTGCACCAGACCTAGAAGCTGAAGATATTGCATTTATTGCCCAGCAATTGCTGCAATTCAAGATTGATGGTTTGATTGTGACCAATACGACCTTGTCTCGTGAAGGTGTTGAAGGTCTGGAGTATGCTGAAGAAGCAGGCGGTTTGTCGGGTGCGCCGGTCTTTGAGAAAAGTACGGCATGTTTAAAAGCCTTTGCAGATGTGTTGCAAGGACAAATTCCATTGATTGGTGTGGGTGGTATTCTTTCGGGTGCCGATGCCGCTGCCAAAAAGCAAGCTGGTGCCAGCCTTGTACAAGTTTATAGTGGCCTCATATATACAGGTCCGACACTTGTAAAAGACTGTGTTGAAGCATTCTGAATTCTATGACTGCCATTGACATCTTTTTACTGTTTATACTGCTCATTGGAGGGCTAAACGGTTTGCGTCAAGGATTTATTAAAGCCTTTGCGAACTTAGCTGGCTGGATTTTTGCGCTCATTGTAGCAGCGAAATATTCAACACTACTTGCGCCTTCCATGACTGCTCTCAGTACAGATCCAGTGGTACAAAAAATTGCAGCATTTGCTTTCATCGTCCTCATGATTGTGGTTTTGACCTGGATAGTAACCTTCTTGCTCAACCGTGTGATGAAAACCCTGAAACTGGGACCTTTAAACCGTCTTGCAGGTGGGGTGTTTGGCAGCCTGAAAGGGCTGCTGATTGTCCTGATCACCATGCAGGGAATCGGGCCGTGGGTAGAAAGCTCACCACACTGGAAACAGTCCAAAGTAATTCAGACTTTGCTTCCTTATGCGCCATGGGCGACCCAGATGTCCAAAGATGCTGCAAACGAGGCCCTACAACATATCAAGTCGGAAGATTCCAGAAAATCTTCAGATGTATCAGCTGAGCCTGCTGTAAAGAGCAAATCATCAGCTGAGTCTACGAATAATCCTTTTTATTAATCCTAGCTTGTCTGCGAGGTTGCTATGTGTGGAGTGGTTGGTATTGCTGGTAAATCAGCTGTTAACCAAATGTTGTTTGATGCATTAACGATGTTACAACATCGTGGACAGGATGCAGCTGGGATTGTAACTTGTCATGAAGGTCGCCTGTTCCTTCGTAAAGATGTTGGTATGGTGCGTGATGTATTCCATACCCGTCATATGCGTGCATTACAAGGTAATTACGGTATTGGCCATGTGCGTTATCCAACTGCGGGTACCTCAAGTAGTGCTGAAGCGCAGCCGTTTTATGTGAACTCTCCTTACGGGATTACGCTGGCACATAACGGTAACCTGACCAATGCTGAAGAAATTCATGATGACCTGTTCAAGACTGACTTACGTCATATGAACACCGATTCTGATTCAGAAGTTCTGCTCAACGTATTTGCGCACGAATTGCAGAAGCGTGGCAAACTGGTACCGACCTCTGAAGATATCTTCCATGCGGTAACACGCGTGCATGAGCGCTGCAAAGGTGGTTATGCAGTTGTTGCCATGATTACAGGTCAAGGAGTGGTTGGTTTCCGTGATCCTAATGGTATCCGTCCGTTGATCTACGGTTCGCGTGAAACTGAAAACGGTATGGAATATATCATCGCTTCTGAATCTGTAGCGATTACAGCGTTGGGCTTTAAAGTTGAACGTGATATCGAGCCAGGTGAAGCTGTTTTTATTGACTCTGAAGGGAGCTTCTTTACCAAGCAATGTGCTGCAAAGCCAGAATACCGTCCATGTATCTTTGAATATGTGTACTTTGCGCGTCCAGATGCAATCATTGATGGTATTTCAGTGTATAAAGCCCGTCTGAAAATGGGTGAGAAACTGGCCCATAAAATCCTGCGCGAGTGGGGTGATGAACATGATATCGATGTGGTCATTCCAATTCCGGATACATCACGTACTTCTGCGCTTGAACTGGCAAATACGCTGGGCGTGAAATTCCGTGAAGGTTTCATGAAGAACCGTTATATCGGTCGTACCTTCATTATGCCTGGTCAGCAACTGCGTAAAAAATCAGTACGTCAGAAGCTGAACCCGGTTGAGCTGGAATTCCAGGGTAAAAACGTTCTATTGGTCGATGACTCAATTGTTCGTGGTACCACGTGTAATGAAATCATTCAGATGGCGCGTGATTCCGGTGCGAAAAAAGTATTCTTTGCGTCTGCTGCACCAATGGTGAAATATCCGAACGTGTACGGTATCGATATGCCAGCCAAATCTGAACTGATTGCATCTGAACGTAGTGTTGAAGAAATTCGTGAAATTATTGGTGCTGATCGTCTGATTTTCCAGGATCTGGAAGATCTGAAAGATGCAGTACGTACCAAGATTGTACCGAACCTGCGTGAATTCGACTGTTCTGTATTTGACGGCGTATATGTGGCTGGCGGTATTGATGAAGCATACCTTGACCAGTTACAGCAAAAGCGTAATGATGGCGCCAAAAAAGGTGACAAGTTTATTGATGTAAATATCGATGCAGCATCAGTAGACCTGACTGGCGTGCGCGAAGTCTAAGTCTTTAAAATCATGAAAAAAGCGGGAATTTCCCGCTTTTTTCATTTATGATTGGGCAAAGCTAGAACAATGTGATCAGGGTGAAGCATTGAAAAGCGTAGGATATGCGTTTATCAAGAATAAAAATATGCTATGGCCAGCCAGTGTCTGTCTGATTGCTGTGCTATTGACGATAGCAATTATTAATACTGTCGTTGGTTTACTGGTCTATTATTTTGATCCTGCTCAATCTATTTATTGGCATGTGCTGAGTCCTTATCTGATTGCTCTGGTCGGTTCGATCATGGTGGTGTCAGTACTCTATGAATTTTATGTCTTTCGTGCTGGTGGGTATTCCTTGGCACGGCAGATGGGTGCACGTCGCCTGAGTCTGATTGAAAGCGTACCAGAAGAAAGCGTTGCTCTGAAGATTGCTGAACAATTGGCAGATACTTTTCTGATTGAGCCTCCTGCGGTGTATGTTTTGCCTGATGAGGTCGGGGTCAATGCACTGACTGCTGGTTTTAACCCGGGAAATACTGCCATTATTCTGACTTGGGGAGCATTGCAGAATCTGGATGAAATTGAACTGTATGGTTTATTAAGCCATGAGTTTAACAAGATTCTTTCTGGTGAAGCGGCAGAAAATACCCGGCTCAAGATTCTCTACAGTAGCCTGACTACTTTTAGTCAGTGGGGCAGTAAGATTGCCAAACGGGGATTCTATCGGAATGGTATGCCGGCAGAAAACAAGTTTGAGACTCTGTTTGTGGGTATTGGTGCGGTGATCTGGCTGATTGGTAGCTTAGGCGTGCTGATTACCCGTTTCATTAAATATATTTCGCTCGGTGGCAGAACTTTCAAGAATGATCAGAAAACCCGTCGCCTGATTCAAAATGATGCCAATGTACAGACTTTGCTGCGGATTTATGTGCATCATTCCGGTTCACAGATTCATAGTGAATATGCAGAGTCGATTTCACATATGTGTTTTGCTAACTCACTCAGTCAGCAGAACTGGCTGAATATTCATCCCAGTATTGAGCAGCGAATCTATGAAATGAATCCCTCCCTTATTCAGGATCTGCAGCTTGAAAACCTAAAAAAACTACAAAATCAGCCTTTATTTAGTCTGTTTCGGTCACTCGAAGAAATGGCGGTCACAAGTGCAGCTGCTTGGAGTTCGCCACAGCCATTGCCTTTACTACGTCTGTCTCCAATCAGTTTTGCAATTAAAGATGCGGTTAAACCACTGAATCCGGAGAATCGTGCCAATACGCCACGACCAGAACTGATTGAACGCGCATTACAAACTGCAACTGGGTCACGAGAGGTCATGGTTGCAATTCTGATGATCCGGCAATATCGGGAATTTATTCCCACCGATGCTGAAGTCAGCCGGGCCATTGTAGATTCATTGTTAAATCTGGATGGGCGTGTGCATATCTCGATTTTTCAGCAAGCCTGCAAAAATATTGGTGGCATGCCGACCACGGTAGCACGACAATTCGTGATGAAACTGGCACGGATTATTCAGGAAGATGGTGAAATTGGTCTGCTAGATGCCTTGTTGCTTGAATGTGTGAAATATGAGCTGAATCTACTCCCCGTACATACCCCGACGGCACTGGAAGAAGTTAAACCACAAATCGTACGCCTGATTGATGCATTGCTGCATGTACAGCAGATCAATAGTGATAATCAGCTGGATGTTCGCGAGCGCATTTTAAAACGTATTCTGACTCAAAAAGAACTGGAAATGTATACCGAAATTTCAGATGAGCCGATTGATCTGGCTGAAATTCTGAATGATATTTCTGGCCTGTTGCTGCGTGATCGACTGAGTATATTGGGCATTGCAGAAATCTGTCTCTGGAATGATCGGATCATTACTCAAGATGAATTCGACGTGATGGAATTACTGTACTGGCGTTTGGGTTTTGAAGTAGATGAAATTGTGGATCAGATGCAGAAAAAGAACAGCATCATGATTATCTAATCCAGACTTGAAAGTGTTTGTTAACTCACGCACGATCTTTAAATAATGTTTGAACCTGCATGTAAATAACCCGAAGAGAACGACTAAAATCAGATTCGCTACAAATCAGTTGTAATGTACAGTGAAAAATCCGAAAAAGTTCGGCAAAGGAAGTGGATTCCCGCTAAAATATTCAGCCTGAAATAGGTGATGAAGACATGATGATAGGGCATCAGCGTGACATACTGGCGACACTGGGAATTGATATCTGGATTCCTCGGGCGGAGCCGTGTCAATCGCACCAGCCGGCGCTTTGGCGTGACCAGTCACAACCTGAAGTCCTGAGTGAAATCATCCTTCCTGAGCTCAAAGCTGAAACCTTGGTGATTGAACGTTCTGTTGTATCTGAACCTGTAGAAGTGCCTGCACCAGTTGTTGTAACGCCAACAATGGAAATACAGTCGCAGCCAGAACCGGAGCATGAACTGCGCGAAATTGTTGAGGTCGCGCCTTTTAGTATGCAGGCATTAGGTCTTGCGCACTGTATCATTATCATTGATGCCACAAGCTTAACTGAAGATCAGCAATTACTGTGGTCGAATATCCAACGTGCAATGTTGGGTGAGTTTGCAGAGCTGAACTGGCCATTTCCTTGGGATAATGTGCAGGATGGACGCGGCGTGGAGTCTTATATCCAGGGTTTTCTGGATGGCATGAGTCACGATAAAAATATTATTTTTCTTGGTACTGTTCCACATCTTTCAAACAGTAAAATTACCCAGTTGGCCTCCCTGCAGGAGATGCTGGATCGGCCAATCCTTAAAAAGCGACTCTGGCAGTTTATGCAAAGTAGGCCTGTCAGCATGGAATAAATAAGCATGAAGCAAAAAGTTGTTGTATTTAGTCAAATTCATCCAGAGATTCAAGCCAAACTCGAACAACAATATAATGTGGTATATATCCGGCCCAAGCTGGGTGATGTCAATCAACAGATTTTGCAGCATGCACAAGATGCAGATGGCATGATTGGCGCAGGACGACTGCTCAATCGAAATAATCTGGAAACTGCGACTAAACTAAAAATCATCTCCAGTGTCAGTGTTGGCTACGACAATTACGATCTTGAATATTTAAAAGAAAAGAAAATTTATCTCACTCATACACCACATGTGCTCACTGAAACCACAGCTGATCTTGCATTTACTTTACTCATGGCCGCAGCGCGTAAAGTAACTTATTTAGATCAATGGACCAAGCAAGGACAGTGGCAGCGTACCGCCAGCGAAGCAGAATTCGGGGTAGATATTTTTGGCAAGACTTTAGGAATTATTGGATTAGGTCATATTGGCGCAGCAATCGCGCGACGTGGCTTTCATGGCTTTAATATGAATGTGCTTTATCATAACCGTCGTGAAAAGCTGGAGCTGGCGCAAGGCTTAAATGCAGAATATTGTGATTTAAAATCCTTATTACAGCGTTCTGACTTTGTAGTAGTAGCGGTTGACTTGAATGCAGATTCCAAAGCACTTGTTGGTGCAGAAGAACTGGCATTGATGCAGCGCCATGCAGTCTTTGTGAATATTTCCCGTGGTTCAGTTGTCGATGAGCAGGCACTGATTCAGGCTTTAAAAAATCGTCAGATTTTTGCCGCAGGGCTGGATGTCTATCAAAAAGAGCCATTGCAAGAATCAGAGCTATTTAAACTTGATAATGTGATTACCTTGCCGCACGTAGGTTCGGCAACTGCGCAAACACGTCAGCGTATGGCAGAACTGGCATATCACAACCTGGTGGATGCTTTGCAAGGACGTGTACCACGCTATGTAGTTAACCCGCATTTTAAATAATATTAAATAACATTTCCTTGCGTTTATGCCCTTTTTTCAATGGTATATTCAAGCAGGTTTCGTAATCAGGCTTAGAGATTTATTCATTGAAACGTTTGGTTTTGGCTTGTGGATTAAGCGCATGTATGGTGATAGGGCATACCGCTTCCGATACTTTTAACACCCAGTCTAGTCAGTTTACTGTTCCAGAAATTGGAGCAGGTGTAGGGCTGATAGATCAGCAAAAAGAGCGCATGATTGGTGAAAAGGTTTATCGTCAAGTACAGAAACAATTACCTGTGGTGCAAAATCCCTGGATGGAAGACCAGTTATTTTCAGTGTTTTCACATATTCTCAGCCAGACTCAATTACAGCAACCAATTGGCCTGGTTGTGGTTAATGATCCCCAGATTAATGCTTTTGCTGTGCCTGGTGGCTTATTTGCCTTAAATATGGGATTACTCAATTCAGCGCGTAATATGGATGAAGTGGCCGGTGTGATGGCGCATGAAATTGCACATGTCACACAACGTCATTACAGTCGATCCCAAGAAGCATTTAAAGGACAGGGATTATTAGCACTCGCGGGAATCCTGGTCGGAGCCTTAGTGGCATCGCAAGCAGATGGCGATGCGGGTGCAGCCGTAATGATGGGCTCACAAGCAGCTTTAATGGATCAGCAGCTTTCTTATAGTCGTAATCAGGAACGTGAAGCAGATCGGATCGGTATGCAGTATATGTATGCTTCGGGCTATAACCCGCAGAGCATGGCTGATTTCTTTGAGGTGATGCATCGTTCAACCAGCCGTTTAAGCTTTCTGCCAGATTTCTGGTTTACTCATCCCTTAACGACTGAGCGTATGAGTGAGGCGCGTTTACGCGCCAATCAGATGCCGAAAGTTAAACCAAAGCTGATAGACCAGAATTTTGAGATTATTCGTTGGTATAGCAAAGTACTGTCCCGTCAGACGACTGAGCAGCAATTAAAAATTTTAGCAGGACAAAACAGTTTTGCAGGGCAATTGGCACTCACTGCTTACTATCTGCAACAAGGTGATGAGGATAATGCACAACAGGCATTAGACCAGGCAAAAAAGCATAATCAGATTCATCCTTTGCTGGTGCTGTTTCAGACCGATATTTATCTCGGGAAAAATCAGCTGGAGCCAGCTCTGCGTAGTGTGCGTTCTGCAGCATCCATTATGCCGGAAAACCGGGCACTCAATTATAAATATGCAGAAGTATTGATCCGTATGAAGCAAACCGATCAAGCTAAGATGATCGTGCAACGTTTCCTGAATGCGAATTCACGTGATTTAAGTGCCTGGCGCTTAATGCTGTCAGCAACCAATGCCGAGCCTGTATCTGAGATTAAAACCATTAATGTGCTGCGTTACCGTGCTGAAGTGGAATATTGGACGGGAAATGAGGAGGCAGCTATTAAATCCTTACTACATGCACAGCGAGTTAGTAAGAAGAATCAGTCATTGTCTGCAAGTATTTCACAACGTTTAAAACAGATGCAGCAGGAACGAAAATACAAGATTTAATCTTCTCATAAAAATTACTTACTAAAGCTGTGAACTACATCAACCTCTGTGCTTTATTTCAAGTTTGCCTTGTACTATGCTGAGTTGCAAATGAAAGCACATGAGAAAGCATGAATGAAAAGAACATTGTTGTGCCTGTTTCTGGTTTGGGGAATATCACATAGTTATGCAGCGAGCACTAAGGATTATGTGCGGGCAGTAGAGCGTATCAGCGATGAATATCACCAGCAGTCACGAGATTTTCTGCGCAGTTTAAATCCACAACAACAGAATTTAACTGCAGCACAACAGGTGGAATTTTGTGGGATCGTCAGGCGTTATGTAGATCAGCTTTATCAGGCAACTGATAAAAATCGTGATGCACTAGACTTTCAGCTACAAAAACTGACACGGCAAGATATTGTGGATCAGGTGAAATCTTCAAAAATGATGCAATTACTGCAAAGCAAAAATGTAAATTGTAATTTGTGATTTATTAAAATTAAAAAAAATTTGGATTGCTAAGAACTGGCTAGCAATTAAGTCAGTTCAACGCAAATAGAGATTTAAAGCAGGGGATTATGCCAGTTTAGCTTTGATTTTAGCTGAAACTTGTGCAGGATCGGCGCGCCCGGCTATGAGCGGACGCAGAGAATTCATCACCTTACCCATATCTTTCATGCTAGTAGCTTCTTGCGCTGTAATCGCTTGCGCAATGATGGAATCAAGTTCTTCCTCAGTCATAGCTTCTGGTAGAAATTGAGATAGAACCTCAACTTCGGCTTGTTCCTTACTAGCTAAATCTTCTCGACCGGCACCTTCAAAGGCTTTGATCGATTCTTTACGTTGTTTAATTTGCTTTTCAATGACCGCAAGAACCTGAGCGTCGTCAAGTTCTTTGCGCTCATCGACTTCGATTTGCTTAATTGCTGCCTGAAGACTACGAATTACCGTTAACTTAGCCATTTCTTTAGCACGCATTGTTGCTTTCAAAACTTCAGTTATTTGGTTTTTTAAAGTAGTCATTTATTTAGTCCAGGCAGTCAATCACAAATTAATCTTAGTAAAGGCGAGTCGTACGTACTGATTCACGCGCCAATTTCTTTTGGTAGCGTTTAACAGCAGCAGCTTTTTTGCGCTTACGTTCTTGAGTTGGTTTCTCGTAGAATTCACGCTTACGTACGTCAGCAAGAACACCCGCTTTTTCGCATGAACGTTTGAAACGACGGATAGCTACGTCTACTGGTTCGCCTTCTTTCAATTTAACTTGTGGCATGAAGAATCCTCATATCAGTTAGGGTAAGATCTCGGGCTGAATTGCCCTCAATCACAAGTGAAGGTCAGTATTTTACTCATTTACATCTCATATCACAAGTCTATAATAGTTGTCGCAATTGATTTGATACAGGTTATAGGCAGTTTAATGATCGTTTTAGGCTTAGAAACATCGTGTGATGAGACAGGACTCGCGCTTTATGATAGCGAACTGGGTTTACGCGGCCAGGTTCTGTACAGCCAGATTAAACTGCATGCCGAGTATGGTGGTGTAGTTCCTGAACTGGCTTCGCGTGACCATGTGCGTAAGTTAATTCCGCTCATGAATCAGCTGCTTGAACAGAGTGGTGTGAAAAAATCTGAAATTGATGCAGTGGCATATACCCGTGGACCGGGGCTGATGGGTGCGTTAATGACCGGTGCTTTGTTTGGCCGTACCTTGGCTTTTGCGTTGAATAAACCAGCCATTGGTGTACATCATATGGAAGGTCATATGCTGGCACCATTACTTTCGGCAACGCCACCGGAATTTCCGTTCGTGGCTCTTTTGGTGTCAGGTGGCCACTCGCAATTGATGGCCGCTTATGGCATTGGTCAATATGAGCTCCTTGGCGAGTCGATTGATGATGCGGCTGGTGAAGCTTTTGATAAAGTCGCGAAAATGATGGGCTTGCCATATCCAGGTGGTCCGAATATTTCCAAACTGGCTGAACAGGGCGATCCGAATGCATTTGCTTTTCCACGTCCAATGCTGCATCAAGGTTTAGAATTTTCATTCAGTGGTTTGAAAACTGCGGTTTCTGTGCAAATGAAGAAATTGGGTGATGAAAATCGTGATGCCGATATCGCAGCCAGTTTCCAGGAAGCGATTGTCGATACCTTGGGAAAAAAATCAGTTAAAGCTCTTAAACAAACCGGTTTAAAACGTCTGGTGATTGCGGGTGGTGTCAGCGCCAACAAGCGTTTACGTGAACGCCTAGAGGCTGACTTGGCGAAAATAAAAGCAACTGTGTACTATGCAGAACCGGCTTTATGTACCGACAACGGTGCCATGATTGCCTTTGCCGGTTATCAACGTCTGAAAGCAGGGCAGCAGGATGGATTGGCTGTCACTACGACACCACGTTGGCCGATGACCGAGTTGACGGATCCTCAAGCAGTTTAAAAATATATATAAGAAGGGGCGAAAAGCCTCTTTTGTATGTTCTGATCACCCAAGAAAAAATTAGTTTGAATAAGGCACCCAGACATTTTTCTGCACATTATATTCATATTGAACTAGATCAATATACGTCGATTCAAAAGAGGTATATTTGTCATCTTTTTTGATATGAAAACAATTACGGATATTGCTATAGGTTTGATGCGTACCAGGATGGTCACCGTCATATTGTGAGCCCATAAGACATACTCTTGAATCATTTAATGAAAAAGTATAGGAAGGCTTTTTTTTAAGATTGCCGTTATTATCTTCCCAACCCGTAAATTGATAGTTGAGCGGATAGCCAATACCTGTCTGAGTATCCAACGCAATCAGTTCTAAAGAATCAAGCGTGCCGGTATTTAACAAAATAAATTTGTGATCAAAATTTGCCTTTGATGTTTTTAATACATCTTTGTATCTTGAAATATTGCTTTTAGAGCAAAAATTTCCATTAAACAGATCAGAATCACAATCTGAAACTTCCCGAAAATTTGCATTAGGTTGTGCTTGAATCGAACTATATGAGATCAGTATTGAGCTGAAAAGTATTATTTTTTTAATCATAATTATATAAATAGATAAGTACTATAAGTAAGAGAATACAAGCTATTATAAAAAAAGTGGATAGCTTAAATCACATTATAAAGATCCATATTACTACAATTCAATCTAATATTTAAAAATCTGATTATTGGTGCAAGTAAGAAATATAGATATTAAATATTGAAATAAAAACCTCACCACCATTTGATGAGGTTTTTTATAGTTATTTACCAATAATATTGGACCAAAGAATATCATCTACTTTTTCATTAGCGAGATACACTCCAGCTTTTAATGATTGCGGGGAGTCTTGGCTAATCCTGGTGATTAGCCGCGAGTTAAATAAGCCTTTTTGATGTGTTATGCCGACACTCCCTTGCTCAGGCAAATGATGATAATTATTTGCCACTGTTTCCTTCATGATAAATGGAGTAGAACCTGTATCGAAACTAAAGGTATATCTGAAAGTGGCGTCTAAAGGTTGACCGATCACAGTACCCTTTGAATTTAAGGTTCGTATACCATGACTATCGTTGCCAAAGTCATCAACTAAACTAAAGGAATAATCTTTTAATTGTAGATATTCTCGGCTTTCAGCATTATAAACATCACCTTCTGGCAACTTATTGCTATCTGTTTTTACACGCTGGAAGCTCAGGTTGGAAATATCATAATTACGCTCTCGACCTGTGTCTGATTTAGAAGACGTATATTGAATCGAGCCAGAGATCAAGTATTGATCTTTCAAACTAAAATCCAAGTTATGGCCATAGCGTACATTGTCAAAAGAAACGGTGGTTGTATTGCCATTAGTAATTTGTGTGATTTTAGAACCTGCTACAAATGTTTTATCCAGAACAATACAAGTTGCTTTGTTCGGCTTTAAGGTTAGTGTCTTGGTATTACCATTTGTTGTAACTTCAGCACATGTTAAATTACCAATCTTGATACTGCTTACTCCAAGATTATAAATCTGCACAGCACGTCCTGTACGACCAAGGGGATAATCAGCAAAAATTTCTCCCACTATATGGGCTAAGGCTTCATTATAGTTGTGTGCAAGTTCGCTGGTACCTTCCTGGCCGGTAAGTTTATCTTTGATTTTATCAAGTAAGTCATATTCAGTGAAAGGAACAAAGTCATCAGGTATTTCTGGTGAAATTGCTTCTGGTAAATTTTCTGGCAAGTTGGCTGCTGGTGTCTTGCTGCTACTGCTTCCACCGCCGCCACATGCAATTAATAGAGTACTTAACAGTGCTACGCCACTCACTTTGAATCGAAGTGTCATGATTATTCCCTCAATATCTATTTTAAAATTTATGTAAATAGATGGTATTTTTCTTGATATCTCACTTTTAAGACATAGTGGTTTTTTAAATTCTAAAGTAACAACTACATCTCAAATTCATGGAAATTATGCATGATTATTGTAGGTTTACAATTTTGGATAATTAGGATGAAAAGAGTTAATCTTTTGATTATTAATAAGATTAACTTTATGAAATAATTTTTTTATTTAGAGTAAATACTCTAAATATTTTTAATAAACAATTACCTAAGTGCTCATATCCACTTTAGAAGTAAAATGAATTTATTAATAATTTGAAAAAGTTAGTGGAGAAATAATGGTAAAATTCAATGTATTTATTTTGTATTTATTTGTTTTATTGTGTAAGTTTATAAAGTGTGTTTAAAAGATAAAAAATCATAAAATTATTTTATATTTGAATGATTTTTGTAATTATTTTAAAGCTCAGTTTTGTTGAAAATATTTACATAGTGAAACAAAACCGAGCTGATATTTTTTTTAATTAAGTCAATTAATTTAAAGTTTTAAGCTGCTGCGAACCAATCCAGTGCTTTGAAAACTGATAAGCGGAACGACCTGAACGTTGACCTCGACCCTGGCACCAACGCAAAGCTTCAGCACGGGCTTCTGTAGTCAATTCCATTTCTGCCTTCTCAAGGTAATGCTCTACAATTTCCAGATAAAGATTTTGATCCATCGGATAGAAAGATAGCCACATACCAAAACGGTCTGATAAAGAAATTTTCTCTTCGATCGCTTCTTGAGGATGTAATTCGGTATATTGTGGAACATCTACTTTAGTAACGGGCGTATTTTCATGCATAAACTCTGGCAGTAAATGACGACGGTTACTGGTTGCATAAATCACAAAATTACTGGAACCGGATTGCAATGAACCATCTAATACACTTTTTAAACTACGGTAATTTTCATCTTCGGCATTAGAGGCCAGGTCATCACAATAAACAATGAACTTTTCCGGACGGTCGGCAATGAGTTTCTGGATTTCGGGCAAATCTGATAAATCATCACGTTCAATTTCAATCAGACGTAAGCCTTGATCAGCATATTCAGTGAGCAGGGCACGAACAATAGAGGACTTACCTGTACCACGCGAACCGGTGAGCAGTACATCATTGGCAGGCAGGTTATTTAGAAACTGTAAGGTATTCTGAATTACTTTCTCTTTTTGCTTTTCAATTCCTTTCAAATCAGCCAGTTGAATCACTCTCAGCTTATGAATTGGTTTGAGTTGGCCATCTTGCCATTTGTAGGCATAAGCAGAGAAATCCGGTACGGTTTTAACTTCCGGCAGGCTTTGCTGAAGCTGCTGAAGGACAGTAGAAAGGGCATTTAAAATATGGTCGGGTAAATCAATTGTAGCCATGATCTCAGATTACGCATTTAAATTATGCTCATGATACTACCATTGCAAAAAAAGCAGTCAAAGCTAGAAAAATGTTATAATTTGCCCAAGAAAGGAGATTTTTCGCTATTGTCCCGCACGTATGATCTGCCTAATTTAAGTATGTGACAGATCTTGTAGCAGCAAAAATAAACATAAGGATCACGCATAGCATGTTGTTAACAGATTTTACTCATCAGATTAATCCTCATCAGGCTTATCGCATCAAGAAATTAAAGCAACAATTGCAGACTGCGGAAACTTATGAGGAGTGGAAATGCATTGCGTTAAAACTGGATGAAGAATCAGGTGCGCAGGAATGGAAGCTTGATAACTCTTCCGATTATTTTGATGCAGAAGTGATTTCTCATCGTCTGGGCAAACTTCGACGATACCGCCTGCAAAAGCGTACTCGTGATCTGATGCATATCTTGCGAGAAGGGCTCAGTTATGACATTGCCAATATCGCGCATCCTTTATTATTTATAGAAACATATGTTGGCACTAAAAAAATTATTGAAGATTATGTTGAAGAAGTAAGTAAAGGACTGGCTTATATCGCTTCGCAAGAATGTGAATGTCTGACGCTCGAAGAAAAAATAGAATATTTCGAACGTTGCCAGCGTGCTTATGGTCAGCCAGCGCTGATGTTTTCTGGCGGTTCAACGCTGGGACTATTTCATACTGGTGTGTGTAAGGCGTTAATGGAACAGGATTTGATGCCGAAAGTGGTATCGGGTTCGAGTGCTGGTGCCATCATGACAGCCATGTTGGGGGTATCCAAGCCATCTGAATATCCAGATATTCTTCAGGGACACAATTTCTTTAATGAAGCCTTTCATTTTCGAAATTTTCGTGAGTTGATGAAGGGTAATGGCGGTCTGGCAGATGTGAAATACCTAAAAAAATTCCTGATTGAAAATTTAGGTAATCTCACTTTTGATGAAGCCCTTAAAAAATCAGGCTTACATATTAATGTCGCCGTTGCACCTTATGATGCGACTCAAGATGCACGGATTATGAATGCTTATACTGCACCAGATCTATTGGTTTGGAGTGCAGTACTCGCATCCTGTGCTGTACCGATTCTATTTCCACCTGTGCGTCTGACCAGTAAGCGGAATGATGGCAAATTTACACCCTATATGTCCTCGACACGTTGGGTCGATGGTAGTGTACGCAGTGATTTCCCACAGGAGAAAATGGCACGGCTGTACAATATTAACTATACCATCGCCAGTCAGGTGAACCCGCATATTGTACCTTTCATGCAGGACGATGCAGCCCGATTCCGTAAGGACATGCTGAGCTGGCCGCAACGAATTGCACGACGCCAAGGTAAGGTGTTTGCTAAAGGCATGATGGATTTTACCCGTGAGCGTGTAGGAAGTGTGCCGCCTGTACGCCGTTTGCTGGATCATGGTTATGGTGTAGTCGATCAGCGTTATTATGGTGATGTGAATATTGTCGGCAAATATGGTCTGCGTCATTATACTTATATGTTGCAAAACCCACGGCCACACCTGTTTAAAATCCTGCAACGTGAAGGTGAACGTGCCACCTGGCCGAAAATTTCCATGATTGAAACCCAAGAGCGAGTAGGGAAAACCATACAACATTGCCTGGAACTTTTAACCTATCAACATGCACCTGAACAGCAGAAAGAAGAATATATTCCAGTTGATATCTAGTCATGATCTAAACCAGATAAAATTTGAGCTAAACACAAAGCCACGAAGTCTGGCTTTTGGCCGTCGGCTCTATAAAGGCAGCTTGGATGGAGAAATTTACTGGCTTAAGGTGCAGCAGCAACATTCGACTGTATATAGTCAGCGTGGTTTTAAAAATGAATTCGGTTTTTATCAAAATTTATCTAATAATTTACTAGCCAAATTTCTGGCGCCGCATTTACTGATTAATTCAGAGATCACTATTGGTGGTGAAACTTTTCAACAGGGCATCTTGCTACAGGATTGTCCTTCTCATTTTGCGATTGATCCGGCTAATTTAAGCGTGTCTGATATTCAGAAACATTTGCTTGCAGCCTTGGATGCTGTGATGCAACTATATCAATGTGGCTATCTCCATCATGATTTAAAAGCAGAACATTTTGTCCAGTGCAAAGGGCAGGTCTGTCTGATTGATTTTGAACAGGCACATCGAATCTCGGATGAATCACCTCGAACATTAGATGCAACACCACGTTATATGGCGCCAGAATTATTTCACACCGAAGTAAAAACGATTCAATCGGATATTTATGCATTAGGAATCATCTGGCTGGAATGGTTAAGTCAGACACGACTTAATGCTGGAAATTATGAGGATTGGGCTTATCTACACTGTCAACGATTGGAAATTAATCTTCCAGAAAAATTTAGGTCTTTTCAAACTGTGTTAAAAGGCATGCTTGCTCGGCATAAGTCGGCCAGGGTTGCTGATTTTGAAGAGATCAAATCTGCTTTGTTAATTATAATCGACTGATAAAGATACAAAAATCAATACTTTGTTTTTTATTTAATCAAATGATAAGCGTTTTATGAAAAAGTTCTTGTCAGGCTAAAATGATCTCTATAATATACACAGCCATCGGGGACGTGGCGAAATTGGTAGACGCACTGGATTTAGGTTCCAGCGCCGCGAGGTGTGAGAGTTCGAGTCTCTCCGTCCCCACCAAATTTACTTATGAGAATGAGTAGAGATGGTCGAGTAGAGGATTGGTGTAATGGTAGCATGACGGTCTCCAAAACCGTTCGTCAAGGTTCGAATCCTTGATCCTCTGCCATTAAAGTTTGAGAAAGCCGGCGATAAGTTGGTACCCGATGGGGACGTGGCGAAATTGGTAGACGCACTGGATTTAGGTTCCAGCGCCGCGAGGTGTGAGAGTTCGAGTCTCTCCGTCCCCACCACTCAAAAGAGACAAGGTTGATGCCTTGTTTTTTTTTGCCTGAAATTTAACGGCAAGCTTTCATCTCTAATTCAGTTTTTGAAAAAAATACGGTTCTTTTAAACTCTATATCGATCATCCAGAAAAAAGCCAAACAGTTTAATGCATAAAAGGATAGCTCTTGCTCACTTGGAGATAGAAAAGGGTAGCCAGTTTTTATAAAGAATTCAGTTGGTAAAAAGAGCCAAGATTTATTGTGTTCTTTAAATCGATGATGATTGCTCATATGTATTATTATTTATGTAAGTGCACTCGAAATGGGTTGATCGAAAAAATTTGGATGAATAAAAGTTTTTGGATCAAATTGTTTTTAATTTTTTAAAATCTGACCATCAAAATACCTGAATGAATTAATTGCTTAATTTTTGATTAAATAAGGCTTTATTATTTATTTAAGCGCTTGTCAATAAAGCTTGATCTCTATAATATACAGTTCAGCGGGGATATGGCGGAATTGGTAGACGCACTGTGTTCAGGTCGCAGCGCCTTCTGGGCGTGAGAGTTCGAGTCTCTCTATCCCCACCAGATTTAAAAAAACAAGGTATTCAACCTTGTTTTTTTTTGCCTGAAATTTGGCAGAGTAGATGAATGAGTCTTTATTAGACCAAGTGAGTGGAATCGAAACGATAAAGAAACCTTTGATTCGCTATAGTTAAGTGAACAAGCAGAGAAGACGAAAAATGATTGCAAGGGGTCGATTGATAGAAAAAGAATAAAAATGATGCATTTCTCTGTATTAATTTGATGAAAAATAAAAAAATAGATTTAACTGCTTAATTTATAGCAGATTAGACTCTAATTGCTTGTAAAGTGGCTTGTCAAAGGGAAATGATCTCTATAATATACACAGCCATCGGGGACGTGGCGAAATTGGTAGACGCACTGGATTTAGGTTCCAGCGCCGCGAGGTGTGAGAGTTCGAGTCTCTCCGTCCCCACCAAATTTACTTATGAGAATGAGTAGAGATGGTCGAGTAGAGGATTGGTGTAATGGTAGCATGACGGTCTCCAAAACCGTTCGTCAAGGTTCGAATCCTTGATCCTCTGCCATTAAAGTTTGAGAAATCCAGCGATAAGTTGGTACCCGATGGGGACGTGGCGAAATTGGTAGACGCACTGGATTTAGGTTCCAGCGCCGCGAGGTGTGAGAGTTCGAGTCTCTCCGTCCCCACCACTCAAAAGAGACAAGGTTGATGCCTTGTTTTTTTTCGCCTGAAATTTTATAGCTATAAAAAAAGCCCATCGAAATGGGCTAGCTTTGCGTTAACTTAAGATGTTTGAATTGATCTTTCGCGTTAAAAGTGACGCAAATTAAGCTTTCAAATGGTCTTCGAATTCTTCACCCAATTGCATCGCAAGGGTATTACCAGAGAGATCACAGGTCACCAGACCATATTCTTTTTTAAAACTAAATGTAAAACCACGGTTGTCTGCCAAGGTACGTACGGAATACCCCAATTTTTCAAGCCATAGACGGAATGCCAGAAGATTTTTTGCTTTCACCACTTTTTTCACGAGATAACTCCTTCATCACTGTTCCTTAATAAATTAGGGTGAATAAAAAATTTTTAAAGGGGAAAATTTTAAAAATTCTTTAAATTTCCTGAAAATGCTTTTTTTATAGACAAATAATTGGATGAACTTTCACTAATAAATAGCTAAATTTATGATTTATGAATGCTTTCGGATGTTGTAACTAAATATTAGAAATCGCACTCTGATTGACTAAAATTTAAGCATAATAAAGTTTTGAGTATGTTGCAGCTAGGGGGAGTCTATAACTAATCGAATTGTTATTCATTTCAATTTGGGTAAAGATTGCAGCAATCATCTGATTGACCATTTTTTGCAATAAGTGGTCCTCGATCAATGTGTAGAATAATTTATACTTGCAAAAAATAGTGAGTCTGAATATGACACAAGTAAATATTGAACAGTATGTAAAGGATTGTATTGAACGTATGCAGCAAGAGGATCAGACACCGGTTGCTGTCATGTTGGGACATGAGGACTGGATTGAATTTACCGTACAGTCTCAAGTGGCATATACGCCATTCGGGAGCGCAAGACGTTATCAGCCAGCACTGGGCGGTTTATTACTGGTTCGGGTGGATGAAATGCATGCTTTACGCGTTGTGACCCAAGCAGAGCTGGATGCCTACGCGCAAAGCAATCAGATTCTCTAAAACCCTAATTAGAAATTGTCTTTCAAGGTTCTTAAACGGGCAAATTCTTCAACGCTGTCTGCACGCAAGAAAGGATTGGTTTTAAGTTCAATTTCAATCGTGCTGGGTAAGGTGCATTGGCCTAGCATTCTCAGACGTTCGACCTGTTCATGGCGCTCCTGAATTTCCAGATTATCCGGTTCTGCATGCAGTGCAAACTGGGCATTGGAAAGTGTATATTCATGTGTACAGTACACCTTGGTGCGCGGGGGTAATGCAGCCAGACGGGATAGAGAGTGGTACATCTGTTCAAAAGTACCTTCAAACACCCGGCCACAGCCCATCGCAAACAGGGTATCACCGCAGAACAGCACATCTAGAGCATCAATAAAGTAGACAATGTGGCCTAAAGTGTGTCCCGGTACACTGATGATACTGACCTCGATACCATGAAAATCGAATTCATCATCATGATCCAGAGGATGGCTGATGAATGGGATTTTACTCAATTCCTCACGAGGACCATATATCGGAATGTTTTTATCCTGAATCAGTTCGGGTACACCGCCAATATGGTCTTTATGCCAATGGGTTAACCAGATCTGCGCCAGTTCCAGCCTATACTGCTGGCAATATTCCTGTACCAGACCAGCTTCCGTGGGATCAACAGCCACGACCTGTTTGGAGTCTGTATGTTCCAGCAGCCAGATATAGTTCTGTAAGATATTTTTGACGTCTATACAGTGAATTTTGAAAGGCATCATTTCAGTTAAACCGTTTGAAGTTATTTAGTAAATTAGCATAATTACCCGGCATATGCAGATGCTGGATCGATGTTTATGGATGATTCATGTATCTGATTTTAAGAGTGTATAGGTTGGGTGATCAGTCTATATCATCCGCTGAAACCGGATCACCAATGCTATAAAAATGCCCCTCTGCAATATGGTGAATGCTGCGCCATTCACGCTCCACGTCCTGATAATACCAGTGTCCATCACGGAACACGCGCTCGTCAGCATAAGCCGTAATGACCTTGCCAATAAACAGGTCATGAGTTTGCTGATTATGGGGTTCAGGAATCAGTTCACACAGCAGCCAGGCTGCACAACCACTTACAACGGGAATGTCTGACTGATCAAACTGGAACAGTTCCACACCACATTGTTCTAACTTATCGGGTTGATCATGCATGCTGATCGTTCCAACGGCTTGCACCATGTTCAGCTGTTTAAGCGTGGGAACTTGCAAAGCAAAGTAACCAGAATTTTCAATAATTTTGCGGGTTTTGGTACTTTTATCTAAAACTACAGTGACTTTGGCTGGCTGGAATTCTAGTGCACAAGCCCAGGCTGCGGCCATAACATCCGTATTTTCCTGATCCTGGGCAGAAACCAGCACCGTTGGACCATGATTGAGCAAACGATAGGATTTTTCCAAGGGTACAGCTTTCAGATGGGGATTAGACATTGCAAACCTTAAAATAAACAAATGTACGTGCTAAAAATTATGCACTTATTGGCTTATTAACATATATAAATTTTTTTGGCGAAAAAAGCTTTTAAACTAAAGCGCTAAACAAAAGGAGTTTAAGCAATGAAAATGTATCAAGTGGATGCGTTCACTACGGAGCTATTCAAGGGCAATCCCGCTGCGGTGATTGTGCAGGATGAGTGGCTGGATGAGAGCCTGATGCAAAACATTGCGCTGGAAAATAATTTATCTGAAACTGCCTTTGTGAAGACCATTGATGCAGAAAACTATGAAATTCGCTGGTTTACGCCAACGAAAGAAGTTGATTTCTGTGGGCATGCGACCTTGGCCAGCAGCTTTGTATTATTTCTGGATTATACCTCGCATAAAACCATTCGATTTCATGTAAAAAATCTCGGTATTTTTATAGTTAGTCAAGATGAAGCTGGAAAAATCCGTATGAACTTCCCGATCCGTCGGGCAGTTTTGGTCGATGAATATCCTGCTATGTTGCGTGGAGCTTTGACCAAATCTTTTAAAAATGTCTATTTAAATGAACAGGCCTATATTATCGAATATGAGTCGGTACAGGATGTGCTGGATGAGGCTCCGGATTTTGAATTACTGAAACAGGTCAATGATCGCCGTACCGCGATTACTGCGACTGGCGCATTGCTGGATGTCGCCTTAACGGCGAGTGCAGAAAAGTATGACTGTGTATCGCGTTATTTTGCACCAAGTAATGGTATTAATGAAGATCCAGTGACGGGTTCAATTCATACCGGAATCGTGCCGATCTGGGCAGAAAAACTCGGAAAACAGCAGCTGGTTGCTTATCAGGGCTCAAGTCGGGGTGGTGTGCTGTATTGCGAGATACAGGATAATGACCGGATTGAAATTTTAGGTTATGGCAAGCTGTATATGAAAGCTGAAATTCTGCTTTAATCAGATAGAATATCTAAAAGCTGTTGTGAACAGCAGCTTTTATAAAAATACAACTCACAACAAGAGAGTCATTCTCTATGATGTTCACTGAATAAAAAGTTCATGTTTAAATTTGCTGGATCCAGAATGTCACTACGTTTTAAAAAATTAACACTTTCCATGTTTTTAATGGGCGCAGCGACGCTCAGTTTTGCTCAACCGGTATTGGTAAAAACAGAACAAAATATTGAAGAATATAAACTGGATAATGGTTTAAGAATTGTCCTTGCACCAAATGACAGAGAAAATAAGACTTTTATGAATACGGTCTATTTCACCGGTTCATTGAACGATCCGCAGGGGAAGGGTGGTCTGGCACATCTATTAGAACATTTAGCCTTTAAAGGGACTGAAAATATTAAAGGCGATGAATTTCAGCGTCGTTTGGATCAGTACACACTCTCATCGAATGCCAGTACGGATTATTATTCTACCAAATATACCAATCTGGTTCGCCCTGAAAGCACTGCACTGGCTGCGGTAATTCAGCTTGAAGCAGAACGGATGGATAAGCTGGTACTACAAGAAAAATATGTGCCAACTGAAATTGATATTGTTAAACGTGAACGTGAAATCCGTCTGGATCAGCCATTTTCAGTATTGATGGATCAAATCTTTAAATCAGCTTATGGCAACCAGCATCTTGGTCGTCTGCCAATTGGCGATTTAAACGAGCTGCAATCGATCAATATGCAGGAACTGAATCAATTCTACCGGACCTGGTATGCACCAAATAATGCCTATATGGTAATTTCAGGCAAGTTCGACAAGAAACAGGTACTGAAATATATTGACCAGCATTTTAGTCCAATCAAGGCACGTTCTGTACCAGAACAGCCGAAAGTACCAGAGTTAAGTCCTGAAAAGATTAAACAGCGTGAGTTTACTGTGGCCAAAGGCAGTGATTTTGCCAAATTCAATATCTATCTGAACCGTTCAGAAGTAGCTAAGCAGAACGCATTATCGGTAACACCAACGCTGTACACCTTGCAGCCGAGCGGGCATCTGTATCAGGGGGTGGTTGAGCAGGGAACAGCGACAGCTGTACAGTCTGTCACCTGGCTAGATAAGGACTTCAATATGGTCTTCATGGGTGCGGTTTATGCGCCGAATCATGATGCGAAAAAGGTCGAACAGGCGTTGCAGAATGGTGTCGAGCAAGGCAAAGGTTTTAATGAAACTGAGCTGAACCGGGTTAAAAATATGAGCCGCAATGCCGCTGAGAACATTAAAAATAATGCAACAGCACTAGGTTCACGCCTGAGTGATTATATTGCATCTTCCAATGGAGACTGGAGCAAATATTTTAAGGATCTGGATGCAATTCAAAACCTGACTGTGGCAGATGCTAACTCTATCTATAAAGATTTCTTTAAGGCGGAATACCGCATTCAGGGCAATATTGTACCTACGCCTGAAGATCAGAAAAAAGCCAAACAGCAAGAGCAGCTTGCAGAAGCCAAACCAACCCTGGATCTAAAACCTGTCACTGAAGAACCATTAAAAGATGTTTTGGTTTACCAGGCGGAAGTGAAACAGTATGTGAAGGAGTCTAAAAAGCTACTGACCAGCAAGGAAAAGCAGATCCAGCGTGGCAAACTGCAAAATGGCATTCAGTATGCTTTGTTCCCCACCCAGACCCGCGATGACAAAGTCTACTCGACGATTGCCCTTGATTTTGGTACAGCTGAAACACTCAAGCATAAAGGGGAATTGCTGGATCTGATGGCTTACTTGATCATGCGAGCTTCTGAGACTCAGAGCCTGCAACAGATTTCAGACAAAACTATTGAAGTGGGTGGCTCGGCCAATGTCAGTGCATCAGGCAATGGCCTGAATATTTCGATTTCAGCCAAGAAAGAATATTTTGAAGAATATTTTAAATACATTCTGGATGTATTGAAAAATCCGACTTTTGAACAGAGCCAGTTTGACCTGATCAAGTCTCAGTCTTTGTCCAGCTTAGACCGTCCTTATACAGAACCGGATACGGTGACCAGTCTGACCTTTGCACGTCTGCTTGAGCGTTATGAGCCGGGAGATTTACGTTATCATTTTGAGCCTGACTTGGCTAAACAGCAGATCAACGCAGCGACGCGTGAACAGGTCCAGCAGTTGTATCAGCGTTTCTTTAAAACCCATCATGCCCGCGTTGCGGTCACGGGTGAATTTAAGCCTCAAGCGATGCAAACATTAATCAAGCAGGAATTTGAGGGCTGGAAAAGCAATGAGCCTTATGCCCGCCTCAAGTCTGAATATATCGCGCGTACTGCTGAAAAGGTACATGCACTATCGGAACAGCGTGAGTTTGGCAGCTATGTCGCCGCTATTTCAATTCCGGTGGGTTCAGATCATCCAGATGTACCTGCATTACTGGTATTAAGACACATTTTGGGTGATTCACAACTGTCTTCTCGTCTGGCACAGGAATTACGTGAAAAGAATGCCTTGGTCTATGGCTTTAGTGCCAATGTAGATTTCGCTGAATGGGACAATGCCGGTGCCTTGGCCTTTGGCGCAAACTATACTGCAGGACGCTCTGGCCAAGTATCGGATTCAATACGTAAGGTGATTGCTGAGCTACGTAGCAAAGGTGTCACGGCACAAGAAGTCGAAGCTGCAAAAGCCAGTATTTTGAAAAAACGTGTCACAGCACTGGAAGATGATCGCCGTATTCATAGCATGCTGGTGCCTCAGTTGGAACGGAACCGTGACCTGAATTATCGTCAGAAACGTGACCGCGCGGTGGCAGCCTTAACCAAAGCAGATATCGATGCCGTGATTCAAAAGTATCTGAATGCCGGTCAGCTGGTAGAAGTGATGTCGGATCAATATGGTCAGCCGGTGAATCAGGCAATGCTGACCAAGAAATAAATTTACAGAGTAAGCTGACTCATTTAAAAATCCTCCTCTCTAAAATACTGAGCAGGAGGATTTTTTTAAGGACGGAAGATATTTATTCTTCAAGATTACATACCTTCCATAAGGTGAGGAGTAATGGATATTCAATAATTTCTAGCGATTTTCTCAACCTTTAAAGCCGGTAAAAACCTTTAGCATTGTCATAAAAAACAGATTTTAAAGCATTTTCATCATGGCTATGTACGATATCGCTAAAGGCATCAATGATATCAACCAGATTCGCACTGACCCGATCCATCGGAAAATTGGAGGCAAACATGGCACGATCCGTTCCAAAGCATTTTAGGGCATGCTGAATCAGAGGCGTCGCAAGTTCAATCAGCTGCGCTTTGGAAGCTAATTGTCGCTGCTGATGAAAATGATGACCCAGCACTGGCATAAATAGCGCAGAGACTTTGGTCATGACATTCGGACACTCTGCCAGATTGGCCAGATCTGTTTGCCAGTTTTCTAGAATCCGTTGCCTTTCTTGTGCAGTTTTTCCAGTACCTTTACCCACTGTGCCAAATAGTCCAACAGGCGTGCCGAGATGATCCAGAACAATCGGTGTTTCAGGGAAAGTCTTGGCAAGATGAATCACATCAGAAATCTGGGTGGAATACACCCACGCATCAAAACTCAGCCCGGCTTTGGCCAGATGTTCAAACCCTTTCAGGAATTTTTTATTAAGGTACAAATGGGGTTCATCAGCCCAGGCATGCACGCCTTTATCCGGATGCACGGAAGCCATTTTACGGATACCACGAAACTTGGGCGAAGCTTCCTGATGGAGTTGCAGTAACTTTTTAAAGTCTTTCCTGCGTGGATCCGCCGTAGCCACGATTGCACCCAATGCCAGATCGTGTGCCTGAAAAGGCAGACTGGCTACAAATCGGGTTTCATTCACGACACCTGTGCCTTTATGTTCATGCCAGCCTGCTTCAATATGTACCACCTGTTCGACCTGATAATGAGCAATATCCTGTTTGTAATGGGTAGGTAAATAAGGTGCGGTAATGTGTTCAGTCAGTCCTATCGTTTCAATAATTGGTTTGGGATTCAGGAGGCGCACCATATGGTCTAGCAGGCGAGGATGCTTACCAAACAGTTTGACTGCCAGTGCTGCCGCATGAGGGGTGTGATAGGGATCCCACTGATGGATATGTGGGTCGATGATGGGGAAGCTAAGCTGCATGACTTTCCTTGTTGTTATTGGAATTATTCTTATTGCTATATAGAAGTAAAATAATACGGGCGTCAATGCAAAAAGTTGATCTAAAAATGCCAGGTATAAAAAAAGCCCCGAAGGGCTGAGCATTAATGATCGTGGTCATGATCATGTTTATGCTTGTTAGCATGGAATTCTTCGTTATGACGGAAGCGCAAATAGTTTTCGAACTGCTCGCAGTATTCATCATAATTGTCTTCCAGCATCATCTGGAACTGCTGAAGAATGTAAGACATCACCTGATCTTTGGCATCACGCATTTCATTGCCATCTTTGAAATTGTTGGCTGCTACCCAGGTATTAAAACGGGCAGTTGCAAACAGCATCGAAGCGCTGACCTGACCACGCTTTTCTGCAGGATTGTCCTGAGAGCCTTTTTCTACGCGGCTAAACTCATTGGCTTGCTTGATAAATTCATCAGCACGTTCAAAGAATGCAGCATTTAACGCTTCTTCTTCGGTTACATCGGTCGCTTCAATCTTTTGAACCATGAATTTTTCCTGACACTAAAATCTTAATCGACTTATTATAGGCAAAGCCTTGCAGAAACTAAACCTTTGGCTTAATCTAAAAATAGCCTAAGCATAAAAATGTGATTCCCATGCAAGATGCAATCGCTGTACAAAGCCTGAAAAGTGACATTGCCTTATTACGCCAAAATATCTGGCCACCAGTCAATCTGGCCAATGTTGAAGGACTACCAATTTACTATGGCAGCAAGTCGCAGGTGGAAGAATATTATCGTCAGTGGACGGGTTTGATTGAAAGGGCGCAGGATCTGTTTCAGCCTTTTATGGAAGATGAGGTGCTGGATGCAGTTCATCTGCCGAGCCATTTAAATCTGCCATTATTCTATTTTCATGTCGATCGTATCCGGATCAATAAAACCCGTGCCAAAGAATCAAAAACTTTTCGTGGCATTGCCAGTCTGGTAGAAAAATGCGGTCAATTCGAGCCGGCACAGATTCAGGCGATGCAACGCTGGCTAGACAGTGATGAGACAGCAGCACTGGTAGCACATCGGGAATTTGTCGATTTGCGCACTTATGTGTTCCAGCATGGGCAAAGTGAATATACTCGGACTCGATTCTATGTGAATGGTATTGTCCTGAGCGTAGAGCAGCATTTCGAACTGGTAGATGCACGAGATAAGCCACGTAAACAGCGCAGTGACAGTTATAACGATCCGCTTGCCGATAACAATACCTGGAAAGTTTACGGTAAATATCGCTAAGTATTTACTGATCTATTTCTTCCAGAAAGGCTGTACCTGGGCAAATTGCTGTAACTCTGCCTGAATTTCCTTTTGCAGCCGCTGTTGCTCCGCATGCAACCAGCCTAGCACAAACCATGCTTTAGGCTTTCGTTTCACATAAGGCTGATATAGGCTTTCTGCAACATGTAGGTCATTATATTGACCCAGGCTTTCCTGTAGCGGTTTTAACGCTTTGAGATAATTTTTCACCTGTTTGGCTGGAAACAGGTTTTGCAGAAATTCGATGTTATAGCGTAAACGCTTTACCCGTTTACGGGTACGATGCTGATCTTTAATTGCCAGCTCACAAAACTGTTCAGCATCGGCACAGATCTGCTGATGTAATTTGCCTAGACGCTTATACAGCATACGAATATCTGTAGTGACCTGTTTAGGTTCAGCCTCACTATAACGGAGTAAGTCCAGTATCAGATAATTGGTTTCTGGTTCCCGGAACACCTGTTCTACATCGACATTTTCTTCTGTTGCCGGTGGTAAGCTCAGAATCGGTGATCCGGCAGCTTCAAGTTGTGGCAATAAGCTTTCTGCCAAGGCATCGCGATCACGTGCTGCACCGAGTTGCTGAAAAAGCTCAGTCAGTTGTTCCCCCCAAATTGGAGGAATTTCTAGCTCATCGACATTAAAAAAGCGTAAGGCACTGCGCAGACGACGGATAGCGACCCGAGCTTGATGGATATGTTCACTATTATAATGTTCAGTAGACAGCGCCGTCGCATTAGGAAGTAGGTGTTGCAAGGTATTTCTAATAATTTTCTGCAACATGCCATGTAGGTTATCATCCTTGCTTAATACCAGCGGCAGTTGATGTTGAGCAGGTGTAATGCTGCTGCCTTCAATCAAAGCATAGCCACGATCTGACTTGCTACGGCTGTCTAGCCATAAGTCATAACGTTGGATCCAGGGTTGTACAAATTCGATCAGTTCACTCAGCTGTCCCTGTTTGAGTTCAAATTCCAGCTCATAAATGGCAATAAATTCTGTACCATGCCGGATTTCACCTTGATCAAAAGCAATTTCAATCACACTGTTTTTATAGTTTTCTACATGAATAGAACGTTGCACCTCAGTTTCAAATTGCAGATGTAAAGGAATTTTTAGTGACCCTAATGCTTCTTTGAGCAGTTCACTGACTTCAGGATAATTTTTATAGTGTTTAAGGTCACATTGTTCATGCTGTTCTTTTCCTAACTCAAATTCCACCTCCAGACGTTCAAAAGGCTGTTTCCCAGGAGCTTTAAGGGTCTGTAGCCAGATTTCATTTTCTAGGCGCTGCCGTAAAGCAATGCCATGCTCGCGCAGCTGTAACTCAGTCGTATCAAAATAACGAGCCCAGAGATGATTACGCACTAGCGTTAAACTGATGAAGTCTTGTTGCAGCTGTGCGTGCATGTGGGAGGGAACTTGAAATTTGAGTTCGATTTCTGCCATCGGGTGCTCCTCCTCGATACGGCGTCTAATAATTATAATAGTGAATATAGCCCAAAGCGTTTGGAAAAGATAAGCTGCAAATGCAACAAAAAAGCACCTCTGCAACTGAAGTGCTTTAGGATAGATTTTCTACAACTGCAATAAAACTTAATAAAGCGACTTTATTTTAAAAACTTGCGGCTTATCAGAAACTGTTCTGTGGCCTCTAGCAGTTTTTGCGCATAAACTTCCTGCTTTGCAGTCAGCCAGCCCAGGACAAACCAGTCACTGGCTTCAAGCTCAGTCTGCTGAATATAGACTGCTGAGGAGGCTAGAGTCTGGTATTCAGCTGCTGCCAGCTGCGCATCATTTAGCGCCTTACTGTATTTCTGTAGATTTTTCACATCATAAATTGAAGTCAGAATTGGAAAGCTGAACTTCAGTTCCTGAATACGCACCGCAAGTAGATCTAGTTGTTCAAAATCATGAATTTCAGTCTGGTTCATCTGCTCTTGTAAAGCTTTATATTGCTGTTGCAAAGTTGCCTGTGCTACGGTTTTTAAATCCTGTGTGCTTTTGACATCTTCTTTCAGGCTAAAGATCAGCAGTTCCAGATAGTGATGCACATTCTGTGTCGACTTCACCAGATTACCCAGTTTTTCCTTGGCATATAGAATATCTTTACTCAGGTTTTCTGCAGTGGTCGGATTCTGTAAAAAGGCGGCTAATGTGCTTTGCATATGCTGTAAATGCTGCAAGTGTTCAAACTGCTTCTTAAAAGCTTCCAGCTGATGTGCCCATTTGTCTGAAATGCCAGAATGCCAGTTTTTAAATAACAGAACACTTAGATACAAATGCTCTAGCGCTTGCTGAGCCTGATCGATATGATCCTGCTCTGCGACCTGCGCTGAAATTGCTGCGATATTAGGCAGTAAATGCTGCATCTGCTGGGCGATCAGACTACATAAAGCTTTGGCTGCACTATCTTTTTTGCTGAGCTGGAATTCTTTAGCTGGTACCGCTGGGCTAACTTTTTGCTGCGTTGCAAGCAGGTTACCGATTTCTGCTTTGCTGCGCACATCGAGCCATAGCTGATATTTCTTAACCCATTCAAAGCTAAATGCCAGCAATTGTTCAACTGAACCACTTTTTAGTTCGAATTCGACTTCATGGACTTCCTGTTCGGCATCTAGAGTACGGATCGCACCGATATCGAGGGCAACTTCAATTCCAGTGCCTTCATATTCAATCACGCGCAGGGTACGGGTGATATCCGTTTCAAACTGTAGCTTGAGCTGGCTGATCTGATCACCCAGTGCGTTATTTAAAATTTGTTGCGCTTCTGGTGCAGTGGCATAAATATTTAGATCCAGTTCAGGTGCCCGTTCCAGTTCACCCAGGTCATGATTATGTTCAAAACGTTCAATATGGCTTTTACCGGCTGCTTTTAAGGTTTGTACCCAACGAGTGCCTTCCAGACGCTGACGCAGGGCTACGCCACTTTTTGAAAGCAGACGGTCTTCGGTGTCATAGTATTTGGCTTGCAGTTGAATCTGTTCGGACTTCTTCGGATCAAGTGCCTTTAACAGCGCAGTGCGGCGTGCTGCAGGAATCTGAAATTTAAGTTCAACTTCAACCATGATAAATATCCTGTTTGTACTGTCTATAAAGGTGATAGACAGAGCTGATGATGCTTTGTATATGCTGTGGATGTGAGCACATACACGCTGCAATCATGTTTTTAATTTTTAAGTCGAAGATTGTAACTAAAATCATTTTTTTAGTAAGACTTGACCAGGCTAAAAAAATCATGAACCTGTTTAAATTGATAGAATTTATTCATGCCTAAGCAGTTGAAAGCATGCTAGATTCAAGGAAAATTAAACATAGCTGAGAAAGCTCACTGCATGAAATCGCACTTTTAAATGTTTAAATAATGCGCTAATGTGAAATTAAAAATATCAGGATGATGCCATGAATGCACAAGTAGAACCTAAAGCGAATCTGACGCTAGCAGTTAGCCAGCCAATGCCGATCCGTGATTATCATGAATTTTATCGATTTTATCTGACTGAACACCGCAATATTATGAGTCGCCGTCTGCATGTAGCAGGGAGCAGTATCGGGCTGTATTTCTTTAGCAAGGCGATCATACAGCGTAAACCTAAATATTTTCTTTATGGACTGGCATCGGGTTATGCCTATGCCTGGATCGGACATTTTATTTTTGAGAAAAACAAGCCCGCTAGCTTTAAGCAGCCACTATATAGTTTTGTCTCGGATTGGCGTATGTTTGCTGATGTATTGCGTGGCAATATCAGCCTGATTAGTCGTGATCAGGACAAGATTCCAAGTTAAAACGGATTAAAAAATAAAAAAATGTATTGATGGGTCATCAAAATTACAGGAAAACGCTTGCAAGCTTAGAGTTAATGTTCTAATAATTAAGGCGTTGTCTAAAGGTAATATTTTACCAAAAGATATAGCAGCAAGAATTACACAGTTTTCCATGCCTGGAGTGACCTTCTCCGGGCTTTTTTTATGGCCAACATCCGGCAAGGTAAAATTATTACCTGACATTCTGCAATGTTCCTACAAATTAGATGCATAAAAATCAGGGTATCAAATGAGTGATTCATAACTGATGATTATTTTTATGTGATTTATTTAAGTCAAATAGCAGATATAAATTATCCCTGAAATTATTAATTTTCCACATTAAATGGACTGGTTATTTTGATACTGCATTCCTTGTATTTATTTACTGAAAATATGTCGTTATATAAGTTTGCATGGTGTCATCATGCTCCTGGTTATGCCTATAATAGCTGATGTATTTTGAATGGCGGCAGTCATGCGCGGTTTATATTTAATTACCAATGATGATCCAATTGAACTTCTTCTTGCGAAACTTGAAGGTGCGATGGCAACTTATGAAGTTGCAGTACTTCAGTATCGTCGTAAAAAAGTGGCGAAAGAAAATCAGGCTTATGAAATCGAATATATGAAACAAATGTGTGAACAATATAAAGTTCCATTTGTGATTAATGATGATTTAGAAACTGCGGTAAAATATGGCGTAGGTGTGCATTTGGGGCAGGGTGATGGTTCCATTCAGGAAGCTGTTGAACGGTTACCTAAAAATGTTTTGATTGGTCGTAGTTGCAACAACTCACTTGAGCTGGCTGAGCAAGCCATTGCAGATGGTGCAAATTATGTGGCATTTGGCGCGATCTATGCCACTGATAGCAAACCTGAAGCGGGCAATATTGGCTTGGAAACCTTAAAACTGGCCAAGCAAAAATTAAATGTACCCATCTGTGCAATTGGTGGCTTAACTGTTGAAAACTCGAAAGAGGTGATTGGGGCAGGTGCGGATCTTTGTGCGGTTATTAGCGATGTTTTAGGTCGTTCAATGTCTACTGTCGGTCAACGTGTGTATGACTGGTCAGAACTATTTGCTGAACAAGCTTAATTTTTTATTTCTTATCTTATTTTTTTGAGTTGAGTGATTTTCATGAGTTTATCTCCAAAGCAAGAACAACTATTTAAACAAGCCAATAAACATATTCCAGGTGGCGTAAACTCACCTGTACGTGCTTTTAACGGCGTAGGCGGTACGCCAGTCTTTATCGAGAAAGCACAAGGTGCTTATCTATACGATGTCGATGGTAAACGTTATGTGGACTATGTCGGTTCATGGGGCCCGATGATTTTGGGTCATGCGCATCCAGCGATTATTAAAGCTGTTCAGGATGCTGCGGTAGATGGCTTAAGCTTTGGTGCACCGACGGTTCATGAAACGACTTTGGCGGATATCATTTGCGATATCATGCCATCAATTGAACTGGTTCGTATGACCAACTCAGGTACTGAAGCAACGATGACTGCGATCCGTCTGGCACGTGGTTATACTGGTCGTGATAAGATCGTGAAGTTTGAAGGCTGTTACCACGGTCACTCTGATTCCTTACTGGTAAAAGCAGGTTCAGGCCTGTTGACCAAAGGCGAGGGCGAGGCGACTTCTGCGGGCGTACCAGCGGACTTTGCCAAACATACCTTAACACTTCCATATAATGACATCGCTACCTTAAAAGAATGCTTTGCCAAGTTCGGTTCTGAAATTGCGGGTGTGATTGTTGAACCTGTGGCAGGTAACATGAACCTTGTGAAACCAATTGACGGTTTCTTGCAAGCCATTCGTGATGTATGTGATGAGCATGGTTCAGTTTTCATTATTGATGAAGTGATGACAGGTTTCCGTGTGGGTCTTGGTGGCGCGCAAGCACATTATGGCGTAACTCCTGACTTAACCACTTTAGGTAAAATCATCGGTGCAGGTCTGCCAGTGGGTGCATTCGGAGGTAAACGTGAAGTGATGGAATGCATCGCACCGCTTGGTAAGGTGTATCAAGCAGGTACTTTGTCAGGTAACCCACTGGCAATGCGTGCTGGCATTGAGATGTTTAAACATCTGCGTCAAGAAGGTTTCTATGAGAAATTAACTGCGCAACTTGAGAAACTGCTGGTTGGTTTACAAGCTGCTGCGGATGAAGCTGGTATTCCATTCAAGACCCAACAAGTCGGTGGTATGTTTGGCCTGTACTTCACGGATCAAGAAGACATCACCAGCTTTGATTCAATGCTAAAATGTGATGTTGAAGCCTTCAAAAAATTCTTCCATGGCATGTTAAGTCGTGGTGTGAACCTGGCTCCATCTGCATTTGAAGCAGGATTTATTTCAGCTGCGCATAGTGATGAAGATATTGAGTTTACAATCCAAGCGGCTAAAGAAACTTTTGCTGAAATGAAAGGGTAATACAACCTCTCCCTAACCCTCTCCTAAAAGGAGAGGGAACATAAGCCCGAATTCCTTCGGGCTTATTTTATTCTTTTAATTAGATCGCAAAGATTTGAAATTGATAAATTAGAAATTGGATAGTTGAATGAAAACCAAACATTATCTGACCTTAAGCGATGCTGAGTTTTTGTTAAATCAGGCCTATGAATATGCACTAGAAAATGGCTTTAATGTCAGTATTGCTGTCGTTGATGAAACTGGCAATTTGCTGGCAATGAAGCGTATGGATGGTGCATCACCTATGACAGCAAACCTGTGTCTGGAAAAAGCACGTTGTTCTGCAATCAGTCGCCGTCCGTCCAAGCTGTTTGAAGATATTATCAAAGGTGGGCAAATGGGCTTTCTGACCATGGATACTTTCTCAGGTATGCTGGAAGGTGGTGAGCCGATTCTGTATCAAGGGCAGTTAGTGGGTGCAATCGGTGTATCTGGTGTGAAGTCGTTTGAAGATGCGGAGATTGCTCAGGTAGCAATTGAGAAGTTTTTAGCACAGCTGAGTTAATTCAAAATAGAAATTGATTAACTCAATTCAATAAATTGTTCCAAAATGAAGCGTGAAATATCAAATAAAAGCCCAATCGGTAATGAGGGGGCTTTTCTATATAAAATAAAAATCGTATTTCATGTCACGTTTATTATATTTTCTCCAATTTTAGAAAAAGTTTAAATTTACCTTTCGAATATTTGGCCTATTTCTAGTCTAGTGTAACCACGTTCTTTAAAGATCAAAACAATAGCTTGTCTATAATCTTCAGAAGTAGAAGTTCTATATTTATTAATTAATTGCTGCTCAGAATTAAGCTGGAGGTCATTTTTTATCGTCAATACTTCTGTAGAGACTTTATTAAAAATCTTGAAATTCAACATACAGGCGCTCTTTATCATTATTGTAGCGGCCCGACTACAACACACACCTGCCTTAGCTTAGTTAGACACCCTTAGTGACAAGGATTACAAATTAAAAAAGAATCTGCAAGTTTTTCTAAAGATGGAGCATGAATAATTTACTAAATTTATGTCTATTTAATATAAGGGTATTATATGAAATTAGTTCAATAAATGTTTGTGCAATCAAAAATTTTTCAAATTGAGACTAGACTAAAATATCATGAATCCTCATGCCATTTTGTATTTATAAGAGTCTACTATGCTGTACCCAATGCCTAAAAAAATCCAGTTTGCACCTTCCCAAGCCAAATGGCAGCTGTCCTCAACACAATCTGTTCTAGTTCTTGTAGGCTTACAAAATCTACGCATGATGCAGGGGATTCAAGACAGTGTGCTTATGCAAAACCTGATTCAAATCAGCAACAAAGCCAAAGCACTCGATATTCCCATTGTTGACCTGTACGGTGATGATCTGATTCAAGGTATGCAGCAACTCGGTGAATATGCCTCAACCCATCCACAGTTAATCTTTGCAGGCACAATCACCTCAATGTTGAAACAAATCCTGCCACATTTACAAAGTGTGACTGAGCAAATTTGCGTGATTGATGATGCGATCCTATTGTCAAATCAAGAACAGCACATTCAGTGGATCGATAATATTTCTGCACAAGGCTTGCATCATATGAATAGTTATAGCTTGACCCGATTATGGAATCTGAGTGCGCCAGCAGAATATGTGTTGTCGAGCAAAGGTATTATGTTAGCAGTAGCAGAACAGCTGGATATGGATGTACTAGATATTGATCCACATGTAGATTTAAGACAATGCGGACTGGACTCGATCGCTGTGGTAAGCCTGGTTGGTGTGTAGCGCGCTAATGGTGCAAATGTCCGTTATGAAGATGTTTATGAATATCCTTCACTAGAAGAACTGGTGAGTTTTGTTCTGCAATCAGCACGCAGATAAGCACGAATTGGGCAATTTTCTTAATATAATCGGAAATTTCATCGGCAATTACAGAAAACGACATTGTAATTCTGTGCCAAGCTTTCTATCATTGCCGCCTTGTTTTGCGCGATCAGCCAGGGATTGAACTTTGAGCAATTTTCTAACCGAACATCTGATTCATCGTGATGACGATTTTATGGTCATTCATAAACCAGCAGGTTTACTCACAGTACCCGGTAAAACAGAAGATTTGCAAGATTGCCTGATTAACAGATTAGTAGAATTAGAACCAAAAACACTGCTTATTCATCGTCTCGATCGGGACACTTCAGGAATTCTGGTCTTTGCCTTAAGCCGTGAAGGACAAAAATCTATTTCGCGCCAGTTTCAGGAACGCCAAACCGATAAAACCTATCAAGCTATTGTAGCCGGAACATTAGACGGTGAAGGTACTGTCGATGTACCGGTGATCTATGATCCAAGCCGTCCACCATTACATATTGCTGAACCAAATCATAACAAGCCCGCATTGACCCACTGGCAGGCAGTCGAGCATTTTGAAATTCAGGGACAGCCCGTTACTCGCGTCAAACTGACACCCATTACCGGTCGTTCACACCAGCTCCGTGTACACATGCAGTATCTCGGTCATCCAATTATTGGCGATACCTTATATGCTACAGTGCAACAGCAAAAGTTGATGCCACGCCTGTGTCTGCATGCAGAACAGCTCAGTTTTATTCATCCTAAAAATGCAGAAAAAGTCGAGTTTCATTGCCCTGCACCATTCTAGGAAATACTTGTTTAATCGTCGTTATTGATGCCCACTTTTGGTGGGCTTTGTGTCAAAATATATTGCTTGAAGGTGTGAAATTTTGCTCAAATGATGTGTTATTTTTGAGCATAATCTTTACAGTCTTGTACTTAAGATAAAGGTGGAAAAATTGCAGCAGTTTGCTATTGGTCAACGTTGGTTATCAGATACTGAAACAGAACTCGGTCTGGGGGTTCTCATTGATGTTGATGAGCGATCGGTCAGCATTTTATTCCCGAAAAGCGACGAAACCCGTGTCTATGCACGTAGCAATGCGCCTTTGTCTCGTATCATTTTTAATGTAAATGATGAACTGCAAGACCAGGAAGGCAATACCTGGACGGTTGAATCTTTTGAAGATCGCAACGGCGTGGTGCGTTATCAGGTTGTACGTACTTTAAGTGATGGTACTGAAGAACGTAAAGCTCTGAATGAAACCCGTATTGGTGCAACCATTCAGTTGTCTAAGCCATTAGACCGTTTGTTGGCTAGCCAGATCGATTATAAAGAATGGTATGATCTACGCATTGAAGCCATGCTCATGCAAGCCAATATGCAAAGCAGCCCGTTACGTGGTCTGGTTGGCTCACGTGTAGGACTGATTCCGCATCAGCTGTATATCGCACACGAAGTCGGTAAACGTTTTGCACCACGTGTATTGCTGGCGGATGAAGTAGGTCTGGGTAAAACCATTGAAGCCGGTTTGATCATTCACCAACAGCTAAAAACCGGCCGTTCTGAACGTATTCTGATTCTGGTACCAGATTCACTGCAATATCAGTGGATGATTGAAATGCGCCGTCGTTTCAATCTGGAATTCTCACTATTTGATTTAACTCGTACTGCATCGATCAAAGAACACGATCCTGATCTGAACCCATTTCTGACTGAACAGCGCATTATTGCTTCTATTGACCTGATGATTGACCACGAAGACCTGCGTGAGCAGGCGCTTGAAGCTGGTTTCGATCTGCTGGTTGTCGATGAAGCGCATCATTTGATGTGGAGTGAAGAAGAGGGAGGTAACGACCGTTACGATCTGGTTGAAGAACTATCTGAAAAAACACCAGGTGTATTATTGTTAACGGCAACACCTGAACAGCTGGGTGTGGAATCGCACTTTGCGCGTTTACGTTTGCTGGATCCACAACGTTTCAGTTCATTAGACCGTTTCCTGGATGAGGAAGCACAATATCAGCAGACTGCAAAAATTGCTGAAGTGCTAATGTCAGATATGCCACTTGAAGAAGGGCATCTGGCAGCACTTGAAGGTCTGCTTGGTCATCGTATTGAAGATAACCCTGAGCAACGTTTCCGTGCGATTCACGAACTGCTAGACCGCCATGGAACAGGTCGTATCCTGTTCCGTAATACCCGTGAAGCCATTCAGGGCTTCCCGGGGCGGGACTGCCAGCCAGCACCATTACCAGCACCTGAAAACTGGTCTAAAGATGGCAAGCTACGTGAGCAAATGTGGCCAGAAGAATCACAGCCTGATGGTTCCTGGATGGAATCAGATCCACGAGTAATGTGGTTGATGGAAAAACTCCGCACTGATCTCAAACACAAAAAAGTGCTTTTGATTGCGCGTAGTGGTCCAGTAGTAGAAGCACTGGAAAATGTGCTACGTCTTCATGCTGGTATCCGTACTGCGATGTTCCATGAAGGCATGAGCCTGCTGGAACGTGACCAGGCAGCAGCTTATTTCGCTGAAGAGTCTTATGGCGCACAGATTTTGCTGTGTTCAGAAATTGGTTCTGAAGGCCGTAACTTCCAGTTTGCTTCTGACCTGATTCTATTTGACTTGCCAGCAAATCCAGATGTGCTTGAGCAGCGTATCGGTCGTCTGGATCGTATCGGTCAGGAAAATCGTATCCAGATCCATGTACCTTATCTGGTCGGCACTGCACAAGAGCGTATGTTCCGCTGGTATAACGAAGCACTGAATATTTTCAGTAATATTTCGCCAACTGCGCAAACACTGCAAGAAAACTTCATTATTGAATTAAAAGATTGTTTATTGGCAGATAAAGGTCAGGCTTTTGAAGACCTGCTAGAAGAAGTGACTGTACAACGTCAGGCGCTGGAAGCAGAACTGCAAGAAGGCCGTGACCGTCTGTTGGAATACAACTCTTGCCGTCCAATGGTGGCACAGGAAATCGTCACTGCCCTAGAAGATTATGACGATAATACGACTTTGCCAATGTTCATGAAGCGCTTTATGGCATCGACCAACATTGATTTTGATGAGCAAAGTAATGGTACTGTGATCATCAAGCCAACCGATCAAATGCAGGTGCAAGGTCTGACTCTGGATGAAGAGGGCATGACTGCAACCTTCTATCGTGATCAGGCACAAATCCGTGAAGATGCTCAATACTTGACGCTTGAACATCCATTCACTGAAAGTGTGATGGAAATGATCAATACGCAAGGTTTTGGTAGTACTAACGTTGCGGTGTTGAAGTCTGCTGCATTGCCACAAGGTTCAGTATTGCTTGAAGTCTGGTTTAAAGTGGATGTCGTGGCACCGAAAGCACTGAACTTACCATCAAGCTTGCCACAACAATTGGTTCGGGTATTGCTGAGCGAAAAAGGTCAGGATCTGTCGCAAAAAATTGCACCAGAAATCCTGAAGCCATACTTGCATCATCTTGATGGCAATAGCTGCCGTCAGGTCGTGAAAGCGCGTCGTGAAGTAATTGAAGCACGTTATCAACAGGCACTGGAACTGGCTCGTGCTGCTTTGCCACAATTCAAGCAACAAGCCAAAGAAGTCTATGGCAGTAAATGGCAATATGAAATTGACCGTCTGACTTACCTGAAACAGTTCAACCCAAGTATCCGTGAAGATGAAATTTCTCGTCTGCAAAAACTGCAGAAAGAAGGTTTAAGCTTACTGGATGGTCTGTCTGTAACCCCAGAAGCGATTCAGGTGATGGTGGTGGTTAAACCATAACAATCATCTAAGAAAAGGCAGCCTTCGGGCTGTTTTTTTATGGCTATTTTTCTACAAGAAATCTGGATTGAAATTATGAGGATTTATATGATTAAAACTATTTCATTTAGATAAGAATATTTGTTTGAAGATATAAGCTGTCAGTAAATGGTTGTTGTTAAAAATCATCTTCGGTTAAAATGGTAAAAAACCATAACAAGAAGTCAAAATAATGTCTCAGGCGTTTATTACTTTAGGCTCGCAAACTTCACATGGTGGTGTAGTTGCCGAAGCGGAAAATTCTATATTAATTCACGGAATCGCTGTGCATTTACAAGGCATGAAGCATTACTGTCCCAAGTGCAATAGCGTGGTGACCGCCATTGCCAAAAATCAATCCATTACTGTTTTAGGGCGGGCTGTGATTGTCGCAGGTGATAAAGCCAGTTGTGGCGCCCAGTTTCTGGCAAATCAGTATCTGACAGTTTCGCAAAAATAATCCAGCTGCTTTTATCCTTCATTCGGTGACTTCAAGGTCATGCTTAGGAAGAATATGTGCTCATTTTTAGTCATCTTTAAGGTTAAGCTTGCAGACATCATGGATTGAAAAACTATATAACCGCATGAAGCCAGCCTTACATTTTACCCATGCCAATGGCATTCCATCAGCGACCTATCGGAAGTTCCTGAACGGTTTTCAGGATGAATATACGGTTAAAAGTATTCCTTTGATCGGCATGAATCCAGATTATCCAATTACCACAGACTGGCGTTATTTGGTGGATGAGGTGATTGCCGATATTGAACAGCAATTTTCAGGAAAATCAGTGATTGGACTTGGGCACTCTTTTGGCGGTTTGGTTACGATGATGGCAGCTTATAAAAAGCCAGCTTTATTTTCTAAGCTTATCATTATGGATCCGCCTTTTGTGATTGGGAAAAACAGTGCGTTATTTGAACTGGTGAAAAAGCTCAATTTAAAAAGTATTGATCGCTTTACTCCGGCAGGTATTACTTTAAAGCGTAAAGACCACTGGTCATCTCAGCTGGACGCGGTAGAGGCGCTGAGATCGAATCGCCTGTTTAAGCATTTTGATGAACAGTGTTTTCAGGACTATATCGACAGTGGAATTGTTGAAGATCAACAGCGCGGTGGTGTAACTTTAAAAATTCCAAAACAGGTTGAAGCAGAAATCTTTCGGACAGTTCCGGCCTGGTGGTGGCGTACCCCGCGTAAAGCACCGCAAGTTCCCATTCACCTCATCACTGCAGAACAGAGCCAGTTCTATCAACAGGGTCTGCCGCAAGGCTTAAAGAAAATTTATCAAATTGATTATTCAGTCTTGCCAGGTGGACATATGTTTCCACTGGAACAGCCAAAACAGGTAGCTGAATATGTAAAAGCCAAACTGAAAACTTTGGGATAATATCAAATAGAAAGAGATAACCGACATCTCTTTCTATTTAGCTTATATTCATCAAGATTAACGGATTTGAGACTGATCGAGATGTCGAGCACCTTCCAAAATCATGCGGATCATGATCATGGTCTGCTCCGCAATTTCCTGACGTTCATCAGCTGGCATATCTATCACTTTGGCACCCATGTTAAATACCAGCTGGGTAATCGCTTTGGCAGCGATATCCGGATAGAGCAGACGGCTTTTATTTAGTCTTTCCAGACGCACCAGGTCTTCCTGTAATTCCTGCTGAAAATACTGGAGTTGACGTTCTACCGCCTGTTTATATGATTGTGAACCAGTATAGCCTTCACGGAGTAACAAACTCAGGTTGCCTTCATCAGCATCTAACTGGGCAATAAATACTTCTACTGAACTACGAATAATACTGTTCTGTTTCGATGCCTTTAAACGCGATTCATTCAGAATCTTACGCAAAACCAGACCGGCACGGTCAATCAGTTCAATTGCCAGTTCATCGATATCTTTAAAGTGACGATAAAAGCTGTTCGGTGCAATACCGGCTTCGCGTGCTACTTCACGCAGGCTTAAAGAGGCAATACTTTTTTGTGGGCCAATCAGATTTAAGGCTGCCTGAAACAGTTCTTCTTTGGTAATCGTCGCCTTACGCCCCACGCTGCGTACAATGATCGGTTCATCAATGTTCTTTGTTTTGAGTAGGGAAGCGTCACTGCTTATTTTCATTGAAGACTCGTCATGTATTGGATATGAGGCATTCCAGTATTATAGCGAAGCGCAGCAAACTTGTGAAATGAATAGAAACAATACAGATGTATATACAAATATATATACATGTGTATAATAATTCAAAACCCAACAAGATTGCTATGAAGATGCAGGTACTCGCAAAACGTAAATCGCCGATCGATTTCTTTAAAGAAAGCGTGATTGATCAGCATGCGATTAATTTCTGGATGCAGAAATTTAACCCACTCTGGTCGCTGAACCAGCCATTGGGCAAGATTGTGCATAAAGAAAATGCTGCCCAGGATATGGTCAGCCTGAAAATTCAGGTCAATCGCTTGTTCAAATTTGGCGAAGCGGGCCAGCATCATCCAGTTTACGTTGTGGTAAATGGTATTCGTTACGAGCGTAGCTATAGTTTGACGCAGTTAGACCAGCAACACGTGTTACTAACCATCAAGAAAGTTGAAGATGGTAAGGTAAGTCATTGGGCGGCAAATATCGCTCAAGTTTGTGACATTATTGAATTCGGTTTGCCATTTGGTGATATGACTTTAGCTGTTGAAGCAACACCAATGCTGTTGTTGGCGGCGGGTAGTGGTATTACACCTATGCTGAGTTTGCTCGAAGCATTGAGCAAGACTGGCAAGCTGAGTCAACAGCCAATACAGCTTCTGTACTGGGTAAAGCATTATCAAGATGTCGCATTCAAATCACGTTTTGAAGAATTTGCTGCGCAGTATCCAAACTTTAGCTTTAAAGTATTCGCGACTCAGGAACAACTGGCTGCGGAACGCTTGAATCAAAGTCATCTGACCAATCTTCAAAATATTGATCAGACAACAGTCTATGCTTGCGGTCCATCAGGTTTTGTCGCTCAGGCAGAAATACTGTTTGCTCATGCCAAAGTATTTAAGTCTGAGGCTTTCAGCATGAGTTTGGACGATAACACTGAAACAGGCTTTGTGAATGTCACACTGACGCAATCTAATAAAGTTGTTAGCATTCCAAAAGGTCAGTCTATTCTGGCGAGTCTGGAACAGCAAAATATTAAACCGAACCACGGCTGTCGTATGGGTATTTGTAATAAATGCGCTTGCAATAAAGTTGAAGGTTCTACCAAAAATTTAGTCAATGGCGCACAAAATAAAGAACCAGGAAATCTCCTGAAAATTTGTGTGAATTCAGCGCAGACTGACCTTGTCATCGACCTATAAGCGAGTTGATCACTATGAATATGCCAGTAAAATTTCAGTATTTTAAAAATCCAAAAAACCGTGAACTGACACAGACAGAATTGGACGAACTTGCGCGCGAACTTGATGCGATCAAGCAGGAAGTGTTAGATGACTTGGGCGAAAAAGACGCGAAATACATCCGTCGTATCTATTCTGCAATTCGTTACTCTTCTATCGCGGGTCGTGCGTTATTGTTCGCAGGCTGGTTCCCTCCAGCATGGGTTTTAGGTACAGGTCTGCTTGGTTTTGCCAAAATCATGGAAAATATGGAATTGGGTCATAATGTCATGCACGGTCAGTACGACTGGATGAATGATCCTAAGATGAATGGCCAGACCTATGAATGGGATATTGTGGGTACTTCTGACAACTGGCGTCAAACCCATAACTTTAAACATCATACCTATACCAATATTAAAGGTATGGATGATGATATCGGCTATGGTCTGGTTCGTCTGTTCCCTGAACAACGCTGGAAACCGGGTTATTTATTACAACCGATTTACAGCATTCCATTCTGCCTATTGTTCCAATGGGGCGTAGCGATTCAAAACCTTGAACTAGGTAAATACTTCAAGGGTCGTAAAACCAAGGAACAGACCAAAGAAGAATGGAAACCAATGCAGCGTAAAATTACCAAGCAGCTGTTTAAGGACTATGTCTTCTTCCCATTAATTGCAGGTCCTGCTGCATTGCCGGTGTTTGCTGGTAATATGGTGGCAAATGGTATCCGTAACGTTTGGACATTTAGTATTATTTTCTGTGGTCACTTTACCAAGGATGTTGAAGTATTCCCGAAATCAGTACTGGAAAACGAAAGCCGTGGTCACTGGTATATGCGCCAGATTCGTGGTTCATCGAATCTGACAGGCTCTGAAGCGTTTCATATTCTGACTGGTCATTTGAGCCATCAGATTGAGCATCATTTATACCCTGATGTACCTGCACGTCGTTATCGTCAAATGGCGCCAAAAGTTCAGGCGGTTTGTGAAAAATATGGTCTGAACTATAACAATGCCAGTCTGGTCAAACAGTATGGTAGCGTGATTAAGCGTATTGTGAAATATGCTTTTCCATTTAAAAAATAAGTTTCTATAATTTAATAGACAACCACTTCAATTGAAGTGGTTTTTTTATTCCTTCAATTATATTTTCAGTCTTGAACATGGCTACGTAAAATCCGAATGAGATTGATATAGTTTCCTTTCTTTGCGGCTGAAATGACACGATCGATTTCTTCTTTTTTCCATTTATGCCGACGTGCAGCACAAATAAATTTTGATAGCAAGATAAAAGGATTGTCACCGTATTGGATATATAGATTTCTTATGTATTTGGGGGGATTAAATTAGACCTCTTTCATAAATCATTTTTTGCTCAGTTCCAAGTTGTAGATTCCAGCAATTAAATTGAATCTCAAACCAAGCCTTTTACCTCTATTTCGATAACGCTCAGCAAGGATTCTGAAGGTTTTCAGGCTGCCAAATACATGCTCAATTCCGATTCTTCTTTTATTGATTTCCTGATTATAGATTTTCAATTCAGGATCCAATTTACAGTGTCTTTTGGCTTTTAATGGCAACAGGCTATTCGGATACAACACATAAATCCCCTGATAGCCTTTATCTGCAAGGATAAAAGCCCCAAAAGGAATCTGGTTTAAATTCCGTTTGAACAACTCGAAATCATGCACTGCACCGCGACTGGTACATAAACTCAGAATCTGCTGAGTTTTGTAGTGAATCATGGCCTGTACTTTAAAGGTATCGGTCTTTTTCTTGCCGCTATAGCTTTTCTTCTGTTTTTTTAGGCCTTTGGATTGGAATTTCCGTGGCATCCACGATCACAACATTCCAGTCGATGCCTTCGCCCTCGGGTAAATCTTTGGGTAAATTAAACAGATTGGACCGAATCAGGCAGTCTTCAACATGACGGACAATTCTTGAGGCTGTGGGCTCTGAAATCCCGTAACTCGTCGCAACGTGAAATAAGGTTCGGTATTCCCGCCAATAGCTCAGACAGAGCAGAACCTGATCCTCCAGGCTTAACTTGGGCGGTCTGCCTTTGGCAGAGACATGCTTCTGCAATTGCTCAACCATCAAATAGAAAGTTGACCATGAGATGCCTGTGTATCGCTTGAACTGAGGATCAGAAAGCTTGTTTGAATCGATGTATTTCATCCGCAGATTATGCACGAATGC
>NZ_LFRE01000069.1:0-1327 GCF_001077515.1 Acinetobacter sp. VT 511
CATCCTTCTCGACCAGCGACTGGGTATCGCGGAAATCGGCGAGCGCGACTGCGCCCAGGTCGAGCTTCTGCTCGTTCGAATAGGCAAGCTCGAGATTGCCGGTGGCGTTCACGGTAACGGTGGTCAGCGCGCCTACGCCGTGCCCGTCGATCGAGGATGCGCGCAGATTGGAGACATCGCCGGAGGAATAGGATTGCACGGCCGAGAAATCCAAGGTCACCTTGAAGTTGTTGGTGGTATCCTCGACTTCGATCTTGGCGGCGCTGGGATCGATGATGCTACCGATGAATTTGAGGCTCTTGGTCGCGACCAGGCCCTTCTCGTCGCTGATCTTGACGGTCCATTCGCCGGCGGCCGTGCCCTTTTCGAACTTCGCGCTCCATTTGTGCGAGCCGCCCTTTGGTGAAATTTCGGACACCTATCTGGCAGGAATCTATAGCTCACCTCGTGCTGCGCGCTGGAGCCAGAAGTCTGGACGTTTCCAGGTAGTGGTAACCATGCTTGTCAGCATGTTACTGGGATTAGGGATGATGTTAGTTAACAGTTTGCTATTGGTCTTTATTGGATTGCTCATTTTTACATTTGCATTTTTTGCTGCACATTCGATAGCCAGCAGCTGGGTATCTGTACAATCTTTACAATATCGTGCTGTAGGATAATCACTCTATTTATTCTGCTACTATCTTGGATCCAGTGTCCTTGGCAGCTCGTGTGGTTTGGTCTGGGAAAATACAGGATGGTTCGGCCTCAGTGTGTTCATCGGTATTATTTTGGTAATTGGTTTATTGGTCTGCTAGAACAACGGTCAGACAAAGCAACAGAAATGATTGTAGTCCAAGTCTCCGCCAACTTAACACACACACCCTCCTTTTCACAGCTGCACATTCCAGCTCTGTGGTCAGGTACTTTTAGCATATTTAACATAGTCCTATTATACTGGTTTTGCCGCTGTTATCCGTAACAAAAATGTTACCTTCCAGTATCGATCATGTCAGAGCTTCCACTTATCATATTTAATCCTTATAAACAAATAAAAACCACCACCGAATAACATCGGCAGTGGTTCTTTGCTTGGCGGCGTCCTACTCTCCCAGGACCCTGCGGTCCAAGTACCATCGGCGCTAGAGGGCTTAACGGTCGTGTTCGGGATGGGTACGTGTGGAACCCCTCCGCCATCGCCACCAAACGCATAGCATAGCTTACATTCAGAGATCGTTCTCTGAAAACTAGATTCGAAACGAAACACGCGAATTACAACTTGCTATTGGATAAGCCCTCGACCGATTAGTACTGGTCAGCTCCATGCATTGCTGCACTTCCACCCCCA
>NZ_LFRE01000007.1:0-2265 GCF_001077515.1 Acinetobacter sp. VT 511
ACAAGCCTTACATTTAAGAACGAAGATGAGCCATATATGATTTAGAGCGACTAACGCTCAACATGGGCAACGTTGTTCAGCTTGGCCTCGACCTGCCCCCACGTCGGGAGCGCCTCCCAATCGCCAACAGCCTGTATAACCATGGAGCCGGTCAAATTGCCGAGACGGGTTGCTTCCTGCGGGGAGTATCCTTTTAATAAACCCGATAAAAATCCCGCACAGAAACCATCTCCTGCTCCTACCGTATCCAGAACATAATCCGCCTTAAAGTACGGAACTTCCGTTAGGGTACCATTCGCCAATACATAGGTCAAATCAGGGCCACCCTTCACGATGCACACAGCATTCATGGCAGATAAACGCTCAAGTACTTTTTTTCCAGGAACTTCGCTCCCGCGTTCTAGGCGAGTTCGAAAAAGTGGAACATTCTCCCTTGATAGACAAGGGCGCTGGCATTTAATTGGATACCTATTAACGAATCTACGTTCATAAAAGGGGATGCGAATAGATGATTAAAAAATTGGTTTGGTTTGCAGCCATACTTGTTCTGATACTGGTTGTAGCGGGATGCGGCAATGCAAATAACAACGCTAGCAATGGCCAGAATGCCAAGCCAGTAGAAGATAATTCGAATCCGAATGCATCCTATGATGATGTCACGGTGAAGATTGGTGTACAGGGCAAGGGTGGCTTGTTCGGTAAAGCACAAGAACAGAAGTGGTTTGAGGATGCATTTGGAGAGCTGGGGGTAAAGAGCAATTTCAGGAATCTGGTAAGCAATACCTGCTAACCAACCTACAGCACTAGCATCGTCCATGATAGCATTGTATTGACCTAAGTCAGTTGTGCAACCATATGCTAAACCTCGTAGTTGAACATTACCTTCAACTGTCTGGTATACAGCTCCACCATAAATATTAAAATTTTCAGTAGGTTGATAACCTACGAGCATAGTAATATTTTCTGATTTAACTTCTACTTCTGTTCCTTCTGTTCCGGTATGGAAAACACCTCCACCTAAAGTATTTAGATAAGTATCAGGAGAGTAGGTAGCTTTTGCACCAAATGGTTGATCGTAAATAAAACCAAATGAAAAAATATCAGTTAACTGAATCTTTAAGGCTGCACTTTTACTTAAGAAAATTGAATAGAGAGCGCCGCTTTTTGGCACACCCCTGCAGTTACAATACTGAAACTCTCAGTGATGCACTTACTGTGGAACGAGAAGTAGAGAGAACTGAGACTAACGAAGAACTTTACAGAGCAATTGACGAGTTAAAATTAGACTATCAAGTAGCTCTTCTATTATTTTATGTGGAGGGAAAAACGTATCGTGAAATCTGTCAAGAACTTCATTTAACAGAGTCTGTATTTACACAAAGATTAGCTAGGGCCCGAAAAAAATTACTTCACAATCTCCAAAAAAACTGATTTGCTAACGTCGACTTATGCCGGGCACGCGGGCATCCTGCCAGGCTTCAACTGAGTTCTAGACTTGCCTGCATCCGATCTTGGCTAGCGCACCAGCACGATGGTCAGCATGCTGGTGACCATTGCAACGACCAGATCGGTGGGATCTTTCACCCAAAATACCGGGCCGTGATCCAGCGCCATGTCGCGAATTGTCCCGCCGCCTACTGCGGTTACCACGCCCAGTACCAGAACACCAAAAGGGTCCATACGCAATTTTCCGGCTAACAAAACGCCGGAGATGGCAAATACCGCTGTGCCGACTATATCCAGCCAATAGACGAGCATTGTTCAATCCCCACTGAGCACCTGAAAAGGTCAGGCGCTAATCTACCTGTGAAAGCGCATTACAGAGCTGTTGTGCAGCGAGGATAATACGTGGGCTTGCACGTTCAAACCAGTCACTCGTGAGAGGAAGTTCAGCAGATGTCTACCATTGAATCTTCCGTTACCACAACGGATGAAGTCATTCGTATGCTGGAAGGGAAGTCGGCACAGATTAGCCAGATGGTTTCCGCCATTCATGAGATTGCAAATCAAACGAATCTGCTTGCCCTCAATGCATCCATTGAAGCAGCAAGAGCAGGGGAGCATGGCAGAGGATTTGCCGTTGTATCTACCGAGGTTCGTAAACTGGCTGAACAAGCCGGAGACTCTTCAGATCGTATTGAAGAACTGGTCGAAGCCATGGAACAAGATATGCAGCAATCGCTATCGGCCATGTCGAGAGTGAAGGACGAAGTACAGGAAGGACTGCGCTTGACCCGGGAAACGGAGCAAAACTTCAGCCTGATC
>NZ_LFRE01000070.1:0-1306 GCF_001077515.1 Acinetobacter sp. VT 511
TGAGCGATAGTGATCGGAATGTACGCGAGACGGTATTCGCAAACTGGGAGCAGGCTTGGACCGATGTTGAAGATTTCTGCGCTGACACGCTGAATCACCTCGCGGGATTCCGTCTGAAGTTATATGAGAAACGTGGCTGGGATGATATCCTCAAAGAACCTCTGGCCATCAACCGGATGTCACGTCAGACACTGGATACGATGTGGGATGTGATTAACGGTGCCAAACCTGCGCTTGTTCAATATCTGGAGCGCAAGGCAGAACTGCTGGGGGTAGACAAGCTCAGCTGGAGCGACGTAGATGCACCTGTAGGTAAATCAAGTGGCAAAATCACTTACGATGAGGCAGCCATCAATATTGTTGAACAGTTTGCCAAGTTCAGTCCTAAACTTTCCTCGTTTGCAGAGATGGCTTTTGAGAAACGCTGGATCGAAGCAGAAGACCGTCCTGGCAAGCGTCCAGGCGGATTCTGTACGTCTTTGCCACTTAGCAAAGCAACCCGAATTTTCATGACCTTCTCCGGGACACCATCTAATGTGTCGACTCTTGCGCATGAACTTGGGCATGGATATCATCAACACATTATGGTAAACTGTGTTAATGGCTTGATTTTGTTATTCATCTCATTCAATCCTGGATTTTTTTATATTATTCTTAAGTTGAGTTTTAGCTCTTCAACCAGGACAAAACTTTAAGCTGTTCCAATATACAAAGGTATTTGGATTGTTGGGGAAGTTTCCGATAAATAAATTAATTCTATGTATATTAGGGCGTGTCCTCATTTGAAGAATTGGTTTTAAATACTTAAAATCCTCCTTTGAGTTATTTTTATTTCTATATTTTCAATGGCACGTACTCTTCTTACCGATGATATCTGGCAGCAAATTCAAGATACTATGCGATTACATGGTTGCTACCGTTCAAAGAATAGTAGAAATATCATGGATATTCTTTTAGTAGGATCGGCTGCTACTACTTCGTCTGTACGTCATCGGTGTTTAATGCCATCTGAATAGATGCATGTGGCATAGCCGTCTTCATCGATTTGAATCCTAAAGTGGCCCTAATGATCCGCTTTAGCTTGCCATGATTACATTCGATCACGTTATTTTTATACTTAACCTGCCTGTGCTCAAGATCTGGAGTACATTTTCTTTCCCATTTTAACCTTGACAAAGCACCTCCATATGTGTGCTTTATCTGTATCTATCACTTGTGGGGCCTTGCTTTGCCAGAAGATGCGGATACTGAGCATCCAAAAGTAAAATAACTGCATGAGTTTCGTGCGTAGTCTGATGGTATGGTC
>NZ_LFRE01000071.1:0-30762 GCF_001077515.1 Acinetobacter sp. VT 511
GCAGTACGATCTTCAAAGTTAAGATGATGGTATGACAATTTTATATACTCCATAAACCCTTTAAATTAATTAGGTGGTTTATGTCGCACTTCAAGTTTTACTCTGCCTAGATTCAAATCAAATAGAAATTTTGCGCCAATGACTATATATTAACCAGTTCTATTTTTAATGCATTATTATGCTAAATTTCATATATTCTTATATTTTTAATCATTACGTTAAATTTATAAATTCGCCTCAATTAAATAGAGAGCAATTATTATTTTTTAAGAAAATATTAAAAAACAGGAAATTATAATTAATGATGAAACAAGTTATTGTTCCTAATAAGCAAGGACTTAATAATAATTTATAATTTGTTGAAGATTCCATCTAAAAAATAATCTATAAAAAACTTAATGTCTAGAGAGGAAATAGCAAAATCAGAATAATAAAAGAAGAATTTCTATATGGCTAAATTAGATTATATAAAAAGGCTTAAAATAAAAAATGCTATAGTATTTAGAAGTTTTAAAATTTTGGTAGGTATATCCAGACTCGAACTGGAGACCTCTACGATGTCAACGTAGCGCTCTAACCAACTGAGCTATACACCTAGAATGCTACGCATATTATAAATTTTTGAATCCTAAGACAAGTTTTTTCCTTTATTTTTCAGTGCACATGCACAATTTTTAAGCAAGTACCTAAATTTATGAATATCCTTTTGGTCAGGCTTATAAGCTGAAAATTGATTTCTCTCATAGATTTGTATAGCTTCATAAAAAGACGTAACCTGATCTGAGCTTAAGGAAGCTGATATTCGAAGCATCCACTGTTTAAATGTTTCAGCCGGTTGCTTACGCATCTGAATAAGCAGGGAACGATTAAGCTGCTCTATGGCTAGCTCGAATGGTGAATTCTGTCTTCGCTTTTGAATATAAATCCATAAGAAATAAGATGCGATCAAAGATGAAATACCTATTATAAGTATCCACACAGCTGCATAAGCAGAGTTCAAGCCAAGTTTAGACATCCAGCTGCGTTGTGAATCTGCATTATAACCTACCACCTTACTTTGCCACTGATAACTGGCATAGTCACTCCAGACCCTCAACTTGGTCATAAACTGATATTGCTGTGTTGTCCATGTTCTACCCTCACCTAAAACTGCTGAATTTTCAGACATCAAGTTTTGCATACCATTATCAATACGTTGTGGAGCAATAATGGCAGTAGGATCAATTCGCTGCCATTGCTGGTTCACCCAGACTTCAGTCCAGGCATGCGCATCCATCTGGCGCACTTCCCAACTCTTGCCATCAGGTGCGAGTGAACCACCTTGATACCCCGTGACCACACGTGCTGGTATTCCTGCATAACGCATTAGCATGACAAAACTGGATGCGTAGTGCTCACAGAAACCACGGCGCGCATTAAACAGAAATTCATCCACCCGGTTTTGGCCTAATGTTCCTGGAGTTAAGGTATATACAAAATTATTCGCCCGGTACCAATTCAACACATTTTGAATATAGCGCTGTTGACTACCCTCGCTCTGTTTAACTAAATTTGCTGCCAGTGCCTGAGTTTGAGAATCATATTGAGCAGGCGTTCGGGTATTCATATATTGCAGATAGTTAGCATTTAAATTAGGCTGCTCTACCTCTGTTCCCACCCAGCGTAGCTGAATCGGTTCCACACGCTGAGTTAAACGGCGCGGCACAATTCCCCAATCATAACGGTTATAATAACGACGCTCTAAAGGGACTGATTTATCCAATCCCATCACCCAGAGTACGGATGGATCCGAAGCCAGATACTGATAATCCCAGCCCGATGCCAATGAGGCAGAATCATTCTGTTGGCGGATTTGTGGCTGCTGATTGATTGCACTACTGGTCCAGGTTTGACCATCATATTCATCTAATACCAAGGCACGCCAGTATAATTCTGCACGCGGAGGTAGCTTGCTTACATCGCCTATAATTCGGAACGCTAATGCACTCGACTGAGATAACTGGGCAATATCCCCCGGAGACATCCTGTCACTAATTCCGGTGACCCCTTTATTTTCAGGAATGGGGATATGCCACATCGGTGGCAAACGTGGAAAAAAGATAAAGAGTAAAATAAAAAATGGCAGTGCATAGAGTACAAATTTGCCGACATGTTTAGCATCTTGTTTTAATGCGTTCTCCTGAGCCTGTAAATCCTGCTCAAATTCACCTATCTGAATACGATATAAGCCAATGAAACAGCTTAGTAAGCACAGCAGAATCCCAAAAGCCATGATAAAAGACTGGCTATACAGGAAAGTACTCGCCGCCACAAACAGGGCAAAGTTAAATAAAATAATCAGGTCACGTTTAGTACGGGTTTCAAAAGCCTTGGCAAATAAGAAAGTGGAGAGCACGGCAACACCCGCATCTACACCCAAAAAACTTTGATGCGTAAAATAAATAACTGCAAGTGCTACGACTGTCAGCAACAGGGTCCATTTTTTAGGAAAAGTCTTTTGCTTTCTCAGATTCAGCCAGAGCAATACCAGCATCAGGGCAAAGATGATGCTGAGTCCTGCAGGTAGATAACTCACCTGTACAGCCAGAATTAAACTGAGACTGAGCAAAATGGCTGTGCGGATATTTGCATTCATCATGTCTATCCTCTTAAGCCTGTGCCAATAGAAGCTTGGCCTGATGCATCTGTTCAGCGCCATAACCTGAAGCCAGTTCTGCATGGGGCAAATGCAGGCTATAAGCCAATTGCTGTTGTTCACATTGTTCGATCAGCCCCATCATCCATTCCAGCTTTTCTTCATGCGAAGGGCTTGGCATATGTGCATAATGAATCTCTATACTGTGCTGGTTCTGATATTGTTCAAAGACCTTAATATACAAACCCTGCCCACGCGCTACCTGTTTCCAGGAAACAGCCTGCAATGATTCCCCTTCCTGATAACTTCGTAGTTCTCGAAACTCATCCATTTCTGGCTCAAAACTTGGCAAATGCTGCTTATTTTCAGTAGTCGAATACTGGGCTTTCGGTGCTACCCAGGCAAGGCGCTGGTGATAAAGATAGGTCCAAGCTCTTACCAGTCCAAAAGGATAGACTGAATATATTTGAATGGCCGGATAGACAAATTTTCCACGCTGTTCAGCATAAAAGGAAAAGCTGAATTTTTGCCTGGTCTGATTGACCAAGATCTTATAAAACTGTTCACCTGCCTGAATATACAGATATCGTGATTGTGCGACCGGTTGCTGAAAATGGAAATGCAGATTCAGGTCGTGTCCCACCTGCCCGATTTCATCCGTAAGCAGTTCGATACTCAATCCATGCAGCTGTTTAAAAGTCAGATAAAAACTGATACACAGTACGGCACTGATTAGAAAGCAAAAACCTAGAATCAGGTTATTGGCATAATTTACACCTGCAATAAAGGTGATGAAAATAAGTACCAGATACAGATAGCCCTGCTGATAGATAAAGACCAGCACATCACGTTGTGAGAGCTGTTTTTGCTGTGCAAACTGAAAACGTTTACTTAACCAGGTCTGCCAAAACTTTCCCAAGATCTGGCTCCTAGCTTATCGCCACTTGCTGCATGAGATTTAAGGTTTCTGCCTCACTTAACCCTAAACGATGCGAAGCCACTGCCACAAACACAGCCTGTACATCATCCGGTGTGATGAAAGCACGATTCTCAATCAAAGCATGTGCCTGAGCTGCCCGTTTTAATGCCAATAAGCCACGTGTTGATAATCCATAACGGTTTTTTCGGGTTTCTTCAGCCAGATCCAGCAAATATTCCTGTATAGGTTCGCTGATATAGATCTGATTGACCAGTCGCTGCAGCTCTAAAATCTGCTCTTCACGGAACACATAGGCCAAGGTTGCAATTAGGGCAAAGCGGGATTCTTGCTGCAATAACAGTTTTTCTGCATGTCGGGATGGATAACCTAAAGATAAACGCATCAAGAACCGATCTAGCTGGGATTCTGGCAAAGCATACGTTCCGCTCTGGAATAATGGATTCTGTGTTGCAATCACCCAAAATGGTTTAGGCAAGGCATAACGTACTCCATCGACTGTCGCATAACCTTCTTCCATCGCTTCCAGCAAAGCACTTTGGGTTTTGGGGCTGCAACGGTTAATTTCATCCGCCAAAAGAATCTGGGTAAAGATTGGACCCTGCTTAAACTCAAATTGATGTTCTTTCTGATTAAACATGTTGATGCCAATTACATCGCTGGCAAGCATGTCATTGGTAAACTGAATCCGTTGAAACTTTAAGCCGGCAAGATGAGACAGACTGCTTGCCAATGTGGTTTTACCTAAACCCGGTAAATCCTCAAACAGAACGTGTCCACCAGCAATCAGGCAACACAATGCCAGTCGGGTTTGTGCCTGTTTATCCAGCACAATTGCATTAATTTCTTTAAGGAATTTTTCAATACTGGGAGCATAGCTGGCAATCTGCTGTTCAAGCTGAGTATTTATGTGCGCTATATCATGATTTGCTTTTTGCTTTATGCCCCACATCACAAATTTTCTCATTAAAATAGATACTTGTGATTAACATACACTGAATTTAAACCACACTAAAGATCAATAATATATCTTTACACTGAGTCATTTACCTAATCATCAAAAATATCAAATAAAAAGTGGTTCATTTAAAAGTTTCAATCTCGGAAATTAACTTCTCTAAAGTTAGAAGCTGCTTAAAATATATTCCAATCCTTCAGTAAAGATAAATTACCTCAAGCAATCTAATTAGGTTGCTCTACATTTCCAAAGTCACGAAACGAATTTATCATTCTCATTTTTACAGGTATAAAAGCCATATCTTAAAAGTATATTTTTAAGCTATTTGTATAAAGTTTAAACTTGATGATAAATATAAATCAGCGCATAGACTTGTATAACCATCTAATATCTTATCTTTCTAGATTTTGTAAAATGTAAAAAAAGCGCCCCGAAAGGCGCTGTTTTTATTGATTCATTAACATGGACATTTTTTCATGCCACCGCCAGCAGAGGGATAACGTGCATCCACACAATGACGATAGAAAGTTTTGGCATCCATCGCTTCCAAATCTGGATGATGTTTTTTCATATGTTCCAGATAGGTCTGATAATCCGGTACTCCAACCATCAAACGGAAACTCTGCTGCAAACGTTGCCACAGCGTCGCGATACGTGACCAGTTTTTCGGATTCAGGATTAAATCCTTTTGCGACATGACGGTCATTTTAATGATCTTGTAGATCACCGCTTTTCCGCCTTTGGCAAATTTCAGATTCATACCAGTCTCCTTAGTGATGTGCTGTAGGTTTGATCTCAGCAGGATCACGATAAATCGCTTCAGCTTCATGTACAGTTGGTTCCGGATTTGCCAAAGCACGGCGAATCACACCAATTGCAGCAAACAGCATGACGAAAGCAACAATCATAAAGAAAGCACATAGACCCGCATTGATCTGATTCGACAATGCTACTGTGTGCATCTCAGCCACGGTTTTTGCTGGTGCCAGAATTTCATTATTGGCAATTGCCGTGTTAAAACGGTCAGCTTGCGCAAGGAAACCGATCTTCGGATTTTCATGGAAAATCTTCTGCCAGCCCGCAGTCATTGAGGTAATGAACAGGAATACAGTTGGAATAATCGTCACCCAAACGTATTTCTGTTTTTTCATTTTGAACAGAATCACAGTACCCAGAATGAGTGCCATTGCAGCCAGAATCTGGTTACCGATACCAAACAGTGGCCATAAGCTGTTAATCCCACCGAGTGGATCGACAACGCCTTGATAAACGAAGAAGCCCCAGCCTGCAACTGCAACCGCAGTACCCAACAGGTTTCCGAAGAAGTTATGAGATTGTTTTACTGCAGGAATCACGATACCCACGGTATCCTGCACCATAAAGCGACAGGCACGAGTACCGGCATCAACAGCAGTCAGGATGAATAATGCTTCAAACAGAATCGCAAAGTGATACCAGAATGCCATCATTTCACGGCTATTGAAGATTTCGGTAATGATATGCGCCATACCAATCGCGAAAGTCGGTGCACCACCAGTACGCGACAGAATCGAGTTTTCACCGACTTCCTGTGCCAGCAAAGTCAAGGCTTCAGGGGTTACTACGAAACCAAGGGTTCGTACTGCTTCTGCTGCACTTTCTGCCGTAGTACCAAGTAATGCGACTGGCGAGTTAATCGCGAAGTAAATGCCTGGATCCAGAATCGCAGCACAGATCAAGGCCATGATCGCCACAAAAGATTCCATTAACATACCGCCATAACCGATCATACGGATATCGCGTTCGTTGTTGACCAGCTTTGGTGTGGTTCCTGATGAAACCAGTGCATGGAAACCGGAAATCGCACCACAGGCAATGGTAATAAACAGGAATGGGAACATTGAACCTGCAAATACAGGACCAGTACCATCAATAAATTTGGTAATTGCTGGCAGTTTCATTTCTGGCATCGCGAACAGAATACCAATCGCCAGACCCGCAATCACGCCAATTTTCAGGAAGGTAGATAAGTAATCACGCGGTGCAAGTAACAACCATACCGGCAATACAGAAGCAATGAAACCGTAGATAATCAATGCCCAAGTCAGTTCAGTACCTGACAAGGTAAAGAATGGACCCCAGTATGGGTGTTGAGCAATATTTTCACCGTAGATAATGCCGAACATCATCAACACGAAACCAATAATGGAGACTTCTGCGATTCGTCCTGGACGGATAAAGCGCATGTAAATACCCATAAATATTGCAATCGGAATCGTCGCAGCAATACTGAATACACCCCATGGGCTGTTGGTTAAGGCTTTGACAACGACTAGCGCCAATACCGCCAGGATGATAATCATCACGCCTAAGGCACCGAGCATGACAATAATACCGGCAAAAGTACCTAGTTCCTGTTTTGCCATTTCACCCAGTGAACGACCGTCACGACGAGTTGAAATAAACAGTACCAGAAAATCCTGAACTGCACCGGCAAGTACCACACCGACTAATAACCAAATAGTCCCGGGCAAATAACCCATCTGTGCTGCAAGGATTGGACCGACTAAAGGGCCCGCACCGGCAATCGCAGCAAAATGGTGACCGAATAACACGCTTTTATTGGTCGGCACATAATCCAGACCATCACTCAGACGATGGGCAGGTGTTAAACGGCGTGCATTCAGTTCAAAAACTTTATTGGCAATAAATAAACTGTAGAAACGGTAAGCGATGCTGTACACACAGGCTGCGGCCAGTACCAGCCAGACTGCATTCACATGCTCACCACGACTGAGTGCAAGTATCCCGAAGGAGACTGCCCCGACTATGGCTACCAGGAGCCAGATGATTTTCGAAGTCATGGTTGACTTCTGTTGTAAAGTTTCCATTCCATCCCTCATATTGTGAAGCATATAAATCAGCGTGATTTTTTTATTCGAGGTACTGCTGTTTTCCCTTGCGACTTTACGCTTGTTCCTTTCGAATTCCTCTAAGACTTTGGCATAAAAAAGGGGATGATTTTCATCATCCCCTTTGATAATAGTCTATTTTCAGACCATTATGCACGTTCTAGGTATTCACCTGTACGTGTATCAACACGAACTTTATCTTCTTGCTGAACAAATAATGGAACACGTACTACCGCACCTGTTTCCAGTTTCGCTGGCTTACCGCCACCGCCCGAAGTATCACCACGTACACCTGGATCAGTCTCAACGATTTGCAATACCACAAAGTTTGGTGCATTCACTGTTAAAGGAACGCCATTCCAAAGCATGATGGTACATTTTTCATTAGAGTCATCTTTTAACCATTTTGCTGCATCGCCCATCGCGATTTTATCTGCTGCAATCTGTTCAAAAGATACTGGATCCATGAAGTTCCACATTTCGCCATCGTTGTACAAGTATTCCATTTCTACTTCTACGATGTCAGCAGCTTCTAGTGAGTCACCAGACTTAAATGTTTTCTCTAACACTTTACCTGATTTAAGGTTACGTAATTTTACGCGGTTGAAGGCTTGGCCTTTACCTGGTTTTACGTATTCGTTTTCCATGATTGAACATGGGTTACCATCAAGCATAACCTTAAGGCCTGACTTGAAATCATTCGTAGAATAATAGGCCATGACTGGCGCACTCCAAACTTACTAACTTTAATCTATTGATGCTATGGGCTGTTGCAATGTCATTTAGCAAGTCTGACACGAACATGTAGTTGCCACATGCACATTCATTTAATGTTGCGTATTCTAAATGACCAATACACTATGCCGCAACGAAAAATTCCTATTTAACAGACCTTCACTGACTAAGTTACAGTCAGACATATCAATGAACAAATTATTCAGCCCCTACCATCTGCTGATCATTAAGACAAAGCTTTATATAATCTGCTCAACTAATACGTCAAACTTTATCCAATACAGGCACATTCATACTATATATAAACTGTTAAACTAATCGCTTCAGCTTCATCGCTTCCACTTTTACTTTATTCTTCCCACATGACAGACTTTTTCTATCAGGAACAAAACTGGCAGTCACAACTGAGTGACTTGATCACAAATCCGCAGGAATTATTACAACAACTGAAACTCTCACCTGAGCAGCTACTTTCTGGCGCAATTCTGGCATCAGAACAATTCAAGTTACGGGTGCCACGTGCTTTTGTTGGCAAAATGCAGACTGGCAATCCACTTGATCCCCTGTTACTGCAAGTCCTGCCACATCATCTGGAACTGGAAGAGCATCCGGGTTTTGTTACCGACCCTTTGGGTGAAGAACAGGCTAACCAGCAGCCAGGTGTCCTGCATAAATATAAGTCACGTTTTCTGTTGACCCTGACCGGAGCCTGTGCCGTACATTGCCGATATTGCTTTAGACGTCACTTTCCTTATCAAGAAAATTTACCCAAGAATGAAGACTGGGAAAATATTAAAAGCTATCTGCTAAGCCAGCCAGATATTAATGAAGTGATCCTGAGTGGTGGTGATCCACTCACTCTTTCTAACCGGAAATTAAAACTCTGGATTGAACGTCTGGAAACTTTAACTCAACTTAAATTCTTAAGAATACATTCACGAGTTCCGATTGTAATCCCAAGCCGAATCGATGACGAGCTGACAAGCATGTTAAAAAACAGTAGGCTACGTATTATTCTGGTGGTACACTCAAATCATGCATCTGAGCTGGATGATTACACCTGTAGCAAACTGAATCAGTTGGTTCAGCAGCAGATTACCGTACTTAATCAGGCAGTGTTACTCAAAGGAGTAAATGATACTGCACCAGTTTTGGTCGATTTAAGTTATCGCTTGTTTGAAGCCGGAGTGATGCCGTATTATTTACATGTACTTGATAAAGTAAAAGGGGCGCATCATTTTGATTTGTCACCTAAGCATATAAACGAGATTTATACAGAAGTTTTAGCGAACTTACCCGGGTATTTGGTACCTAAACTTGTTCGGGAAATTGCGGGCGAAAAAAATAAGACACCGCTTTTTGGGGTTTCAACATTTTGAGTTAAATAATAAATGAGTAAACATAATTCAGATATTTTTCAAACGCCGACGGAACTTAAACTGGATCAACTGAGCTTTTGTCCAGCCAATGTAAAAGCCTTGCAGGAATGGGTTGCAGGAATTTCGATCCTGCAACTGGGGACATCCTCCAAGTCACTGTTCAGTGCCCTACTGGAAATCTCTGAGCTGAAGTGCTCTGAAACCCTGCGTTTTGACCTGATTCAGGTACTGCATCCGACTCTTGAAAATGTACTGACCAGCCTGGAAAAACACTTCGTCAATCAAGGTCTGATTACTACTGACCGTAATGACCAGATTATTGAACTGGCAATGCTGCTGCGTAGTCATTTTGCCAAGGCCTATATTGATATTGCCAAGCGCTGTAATCATGAGCTGAATCACAGCAGTTTTTCCTTATTTAAACTGGGAAAAAAGAAAAGTCTGACCACGGCACGTATGGTTTCGATTTACTATGCCTTGCAACAGCTCAGCCTGCTGCTGTATCAACAGCATATGCTGTATGGCAAGCCAGTGATGGGCCAATGGCTTGCAGCTCATCAGCTACTTGAAATTGCAATGCAAAATAATTTCCATCAGAGCAATATCAATCAGGTCCTGGGTACTCAGCATGAGCTACAGAATATTTCGAATGCGTATGCACAGCTGATCCTGCTGGAAATCTTTAATACTCATCAAATCCGACCTGCAGAAATTCAAGGACTGTATCTTTGCAGTTTTGACTGGACCAAACTGGTTCAGGTTTTACCTAAAGAAACTACCCTGTCCCGCTATGCAGTCGACAGCAGCAAAGACTTGCCACCAGTATATAACTCGCGTCTGAATGATCATTTCAAGCCGAGCATATTTATTGCCACTCAGAACCTGATGGAACATTTGGCGGGTACACAAACCAAAAATGCCCAGTATCTGTCGCGTAATGAAAAATTGTTCCTCACGCCAGCACTACATTTCCATATCTATAACCTGTTAACCACGACCATGGAACGTCGTCATGAGCGTTATGAATACTCAGCGCATATCAATATTTGTTTTGGTTTGTCGGCTGCACATTTCTACCTGTCTCAGGGCAAAAACTTCCATGAAACCCTAGATGTTGAAGGCGGCTATAACTTCCAGAGTGAAAGTAGCTTTGTCAGCGCATCAGAAAATGCTGTACCAGGTTCGTTTAGTCATATCAAAGCCTTAGATCGTGAAGCCAAGCAGATTCACCATGCCGAAGTGCTGGACATCAGCGTCAATGGTTACCGGATTAAGTGGACCGGCTTTACCCCATCGAATCTGAAAACCGGCGAATTTATTCTGGTTCAGGAAAATGCCCAAAGCCAATGGCGTGGTGGTGTGATCCGCTGGATCAAACAGTCAACAGAAAAAAGTCTGGAACTAGGCTTGGAAATTCTGGCGCAAGACCTTTTCCCATGTGCAGTTTATGCACGGACTGACCGTCATCTGAAAAATTATCAGCCAGCTTTACTGGTACAGACAACCCAACTGGATCAGATTTCGAATAGTATTATTGTGTCAGGTGTACAGATGTTTAGGGAAAAACAGACGATTCACCTGCGTGTTGATGGTCGTGAAATAAAAATCTATCTGACCAAAGCACAGCTGATCACACAAAGCTTTATTCGATTTGACTATGAATTATTGAATGATCAGGAAGAACAGATCATTAAAGGCTTTATTCACAAGCAAATGAATGAAATCAATAATCACGACTTATGGGAAGCATTGAAGTGAGAAATCCATTATTGTCTAAAAAGTTAAAACGTACGGAAACACGTTTACTGATTATTGATGATAATCAAATTAGATTTAACCAGATTCGTGATCTGTTGACCGCCAATGAATATCAGGTGGATGCAGTTCTACTGGATGACCTGCAGAACTTTGAAAAGCAGTTGAATTTCAACTGGGACCTGATCATCTTTGGCCGTGCGTATGACCTGAAATATGAACAGGCACTCAGTCTGGTACGCCTATCGAAACAGCCAAACTTGCCGATTCTGCTGCTTAAACCTGATGACTATCAGGCTAATCAATATACCGGTTATATCCAGAAAGGTGTGTATGACATTTTGAATCTGGAATATCCAGAACGCTTTTACCTCGGTCTGGTACGTGCCCTGTCTTTCAGCCGTCTGACCCAGTCGCAGCAACATTTAATAGAAGAGCTGGAAACAGCACAAACTCAGGCACAATTACTGGTTGAGGACAGTAACAAAGCGGTAGCCACCATTCAGGAAGGCATTCACATTCAGGCCAATGAAGATTACCTGAAACTGTTTGGCCTGAATTCTGAAGATGACATTATCGGTTTGCCTTTACTGGATCTGTTACAGCCACAAGATTTAAACGAATTTAAGACCCGTTTTAAGAAAATTTCCCAAGGTCAGTTCGAGCTGGGTGGTTTTGAAATTCATTCAACCAATCCAAAGATTGCTGCAGTCAACCCCCTCAAGCTTGAGTTCCTGGCTTCTACCAGTGAAGAAGATGCTTTACAGCTAACGATTGATACTGCGAAAACTCAATCTGCTACAACAACTGAAAAAGCAGCAGTCAAGCCAAGTACGTTACAATTACTAAAACGCGAGCTGAACCGCGAACCTGCCAATGCCAATGCATTGATCACCTTCTCTTTTGCTGCTTATGAGCCTCAAATTCTCAATGCAGATTGGGCGATCTACACAGGCTACTTCCATGAAGTTAAGAACTTCCTGAAAGAACAGGTTCGTGTATCGCTGTTTAAACTGGAACATGATGTCTTGGTCGGTGTCATTCAGGCCGATTCTCAGGAAATTCTGGAATCTAAACTGATTGGGTTAGCTGCATTAACCAAACCGCAGTTGATTACAGTCAATCAGCAGACCTGCTCTCTGAACTTACGCATCGGTTATACCAAGCTTGACGGTGAACTACATGATGAGGCACAGCTGGATCAGTATATTGCTCGTGCCTTCTCTACACCATTACCTCAAGCACAACAGTCTTCCGAATTTGTGCTGGATATTCCATCGGATATGCTTGCACCTGCAGAAACTGTTCCAAGTCTGGAATTCAGTATTGCCGAACCAGCTGCAGCCCAGTCAGCCTCTAGTCCAGTATCTGCACCAGTTCCAACGCCTGTAACACCAGCCACGGCGGCAGCACCTGTAGCGATGCCAGGTTCAATCCTGCATGCACTGCGTCAATGCCTGGAGCGTGGCGAAATCCATCTGAAATATCAGCAGCTGTATGATAAGGAAGATAGCAACCTGTATACCTATGAGGTTACGAGCGGTTTTATTTTTGAAAATAAATGGCAGGATATTTCCAAGCTACTGGAACTGCGTGAAGATGATGAACTTTCAATCAAGCTAGATCGCTGGATTCTGGTTGAGTCTTGCAAGCAACTGCATAACTTTATCACCCAATATCCTGAAGCCCGCTTGATCGTAAACCTGAATCGTGCCGTGCTCTTCAAAGACCGTAGTTTTCCTGAGTTTATCTCCAAGCTGATTATGATTATTCGCAGTAAATTAAAGCATCCTCTCACTTTACAATTTGCTGAAGAGGATCTGATTCTGAACCGCGAGGATGCGCAGAAATATATCCGTATTCTGCGTGACCATGGCGCAGAGATTGCGATTCGTGAATTCGGCAATTCGATGTATAGTGAGACTTTGCTCCGTGAAATGGATGTAAATGCCTTAACGATCCATCCACAGCTCACTGCGCAATTGAATTCCAATACCGAGGAATTGCAAGAAAAAATTACTGGCTATCTGGAAATCAAACCAGTTTATCTCCTGTTACGTGAATTGAATGACATGACTTCCTTTGCCAATGCCTGGAATGTCGATGCACGCTTCATTCAAGGAGATTACTTCCAGAAAAAACTGGATCATCTGATCGATGTACAGGAGCGCTAAGCGCCTGTACCAAGTCTGAATATTTTGAATTCACAAATTTCAGGCACAAAAAAACGGGCAAATTGCCCGTTTTTTTTCATTTTGGGTATTAACGTTTAACAGAACGTGACATACCAGCAAAACGTTGTTTGAACTTGTCGATACGACCGCCAGTGTCAACGTTCTTTTGCTTACCTGTGTAGAATGGGTGGCAAGCTGAACATACGTCTAGGTAAAGCGTTTCTTTACCAACAGCTGAACGAGTTTCGATTACGTTACCACATGAACAAGTAGCAACTAGTTTTTCATATTTTGGGTGAATATCGGCGCGCATGGTCGATTCTCCATAAAGATCAAGAAGGTTTTGCTGTCATCGCAATTGATCACTCTCAGAAACTGAGGAAAGGCCAGAATCAAATTCAGGCAGATCAACACCACAACAGACCATTCTTTTGGCCCACCGAGACGGATACCGTCAGAGCTAAGCACAACAAGTTGGGCAATATTATACGTGAAACAAATTTAATAAGCGAATTATTCTTCAGTTTTAACTTCAACCTGTTTGGACCACATATTGGCAACAATGCCGCAAACCATCAGCTGAATTTGATGGAAAATCATGATCGGCAATACAATCATGCCAATTGGCTGACCAATAAACAGGATTTGTGCCATCGGCACGCCGCTGGCTAAAGTTTTCTTGGAACCACAGAAAAAAATAGTTTTCTGATCCGCTTTATCAAAACCAATCCAGCGCGGCACAAACAGGGCCAGCAGCATCACCAAAGTCAGTAAGACTGAGCAGGCAATAATGAGCAGTAATAAGGTCGTTAAGCTTACCTGATGCCACAGCCCTGCCACAACGGCACTACTGAATGCGCCGTAAACCACCATGAGAATCGAACTCTGATCAAAAATCTTAACGATTTCTGGCATTTTCTTCATTTGTGGAAATACCCAAGGACGCAGAATTTGCCCAAGGATAAATGGCACCAGAAGCAGTAAAGTGATCTGCATAATAGATGAGGTGGGATCAAAACCATGTTGTGACTGACCCAAAATAAAAAAGGTTACTAATATCGGAGTAATAAACATACCAACAATATTGGAAAATGAGGCACTACACACTGCACCGGCGACATTACCCTGTGCCACTGAAGTAAAGGCAATCGAAGACTGTACTGTTGATGGCAGGAAGCACATAAACAGGAAGCCCCAGTACAGTTCCTGACCCAATAACGGAACCAGGACCGGCTTGGCCAACAGACCAATTACAGGAAACAGTGCAAAAGTAAATGCGAACACCAAGGTATGCAGCTTCCAGTGCATCAATCCTTCAACTACGGCCTCACGTGATAACTTGGCACCATGCAGAAAGAATAAGATAGCAATGGCAATCGTGGTAATAGATGAAAAGACTTCAGCCGCCTGTCCTGATACCGGAACAAAACTGGCAAGTATCACCATTATAAAAAGCAGTATAGTAAAACGGTCCAATGCCAATAACTTAAGCATATCCCTTCATCCCTTAGATTTTATTGTTTGATATAAAAATGCCCGGCTATCTTAACAGATACCGGGCCCAGGCTATGCACTCAGATTGATGTAATCTTTTCATCTCTACATGAATACATTTCACATATCACACTTAGTTATTACGTGCATTATGGTCCTGCTGAATCAGTTCAATTTTATAACCATCTGGATCTTCAACAAATGCAATAACGGTTACACCGCCTTTCATTGGACCTGCTTCACGAACCACCTTGCCACCACGTGCCTTGATTTCTTCACAGGCTTTATAGGCATCATCGACTGCAATCGCAATATGGCCATAAGCATTGCCAAGTTCATAACTGTCTGTATCCCAGTTATGTGTCAGCTCGAGCACGGTATGGTTCTCTTCATCACCATAACCTACAAATGCCAGAGTGAAACGACCTTCTTCATAATCACGCTTACGAAGTAAAGTCATACCAAGCACTTCAGTATAGAACTTTAGTGACTGTTCCAGATTGCCTACACGTAACATGGTATGCAGCATGCGCATATTATTCATCCTTATTGCCAGATTGTTGTTGGTGTTCACCGAGTAATTTTCCAACCCAGACCACTAAAATGAGAATCGGAATCCCGATCAATGTGGTCATCAGGAAGAAGTTCGGATAACCGATATTGGTGACTATAGTACCTGAATATCCCCCTAAAATCTTAGGGGTTAGTGTCATAAGTGAGCTAAAAATCGCATATTGGACTGCAGTGAAAGATACGCTGGTCAAGCTGGATAAAAAGGCAATAAATGCTGCACCTGCCAGACCGGCAGCCAGGTTGTCGACGATAATCGCAAAATACAGCCAGGCATCGCTATATGGCTTGATCACCTTGCCTGTCACTTCAATATCAGTATTACGATTCACATCCACAGGAACCAGTGGCTGGATATCGACATCAAGCATCTTGGTATTTTTAGCATCATTGCTCGTCTGATAGACATGTGTCACTTGCTGAACAGCTCGCTCATCCTCCATCAATACCACACTGATTAAATGCGCTGGCGCAGATTTCAGTTTTTCTGCTGGAATAGCTGTACTAAACACCCCCTGTTCTTCCAGCTTGGCTTCAAAACGCTCATCATTCAGTTCATAAATGATCTTTTGATTATCTTGTAAAGCTTCACCGACATATTGACCACGAACCACAATACTCCCTTCTTCATTAGCATGAAGGGTATTGTCGCTGGTAATTGGTAGAATCTGCAGCTGTGCATTACCTGAAGTCTGCAGCAAATATGGCATGGACAGACTAACTGTACTATCAGTCGTATTAGCATTGGCATAAGCCGCCTGAACCTGAATCTGCTTGGCATCAGCCAATACCTGTACTGGTACTTTCACTTTCCAGTAACCAACTTCATCCGTGTCTGCCTGATAGTGTTGCTGTCCAACCTGAATATCTACCGGATTTAGCTGTTGCCCGGATTTAACCAAACCAATAAAGATCAGATTGGTAGAACAGGCCAGAATGGCACCGACAAACATCAGCTTCATGATATTCATCTTCTGGGCCAATAATCCTCCCAGGAAACCACCTAAGAGGGAAAAGATCACCCCATAGACCTTCACTGCTTCAGCAATCTGCTCCTTGCTAAAGTTCATGTCCTGATAGAACACATTAGAAATCACACCAGCAATAATGTCTGAAACACGATAAAAACCAATCAGCAATAACAGGACCAAAGCCAGTTTTAGGCCATAGCGCTTGAAGAAATCTGCAACAGGATTGACCCAGGTTTCATAGGCCATTTCCCGGTTCACCGCACCCAGTTTCACCAAGGCGGCACCCACACCGAATGCGACTGCACCAGATCCGATAAAACGCAAAGATTCAAAAGTAAATAATGCAAAGGTATCCTGAATGGCAAACTGTTCAGTCAACATGCTCACCAGATTACCTGAATATACATAGCTCAATACAAAGCTAATGACCGCGACAAAAAACACCCCGACCAGGCGGAAATAATCACTGCGTATATAGGTTTTTCGTACACGATCGACCTGCGGTTCACGGATTGACAGCGTCGTGATAATCCCCACCAACATCACCGCAGCCATGGCCAAATAGGTCCATTTCCAGGCATCATAAATATAGTTACCTTTTGCGGTACCTAGGTAAGCGGCAAGGAACAATGCGCCCGCACCAGCGACAATCATACCAATACGGTAGCCTGCGTTATAAGTTGCAGCCAGCACGGTCTGCATCTGGGTTTCTGCCAGTTCAATACGGTAGGCATCAATCACAATATCCTGAGTTGCTGCGGAAAAGCCAAGCAAGACTGCACCAAGCGCCATCTGCTGAAGATGTAGTTGTCCTAAAGCCGGATCTGAAAAAGCCATAATACAGATCGCGCAGACAATCAGAATTTGTGCGATCAGCAACCAGGCACGACGTCGACCTAAAGCCCTAGTCAGGAATGGCACTGGTAGTTCATCAATCAGTGGTGCCCAGACAAACTTAAAGGAATAACCCAAGGCAGCCCAGCTAAAGAAAGTTACTGCACTTTTACTAATACCCGCTTCACCGAGCCAGAGAGACAGACTTGAAAAGATCAGAAGAATCGGGACACCCGCTGAAAAACCCAGAAACAGCATGATCAGCGCACGCCGATCCAAGAAAGCTGTAAAGGCGGATTTCCAACCCGTCGTTTGTGTTGTCATTGCTTTATTATTTTCCGCAAAAAACCAGTAGTTGCTATTCAATCCTTTAATACAGGATCTTTCAACAAGATTTACCATTTTCTCTGCATAGATCATTTTATTTTTTTACGCCAAAAGCGACATGTTGGCTTGAATTTTCCGGCTAATTCTGTATACCTTAAATCATTAATGCACTATTTCGTTTTGGACATCAACAGTGACCCAGAGACTCGATCAAATTCATTCTTCAATAACCGCCAATACGATTAACACTACCCTAACTGCACAACAAAACCATGCTGAACTATTAAAGACAGCATTTGAACAAAGCGAAATACAACCTACTCTTGAAAAAACCCGCTTGCAGCCCACGCAACTGACACATATTCCAAAACTGGATAAAATTCCGGCGTCGACCAAGCGTATTAAACCACTCAATAATTTTCTTGGTCAGGATCGTGCACGTGCCTCAGTTGAAGCCGGGATTGCCCTGCCATATTCAGGCTATAATATTTTTGCTGTCGGAACCGCAGGTCTTGGCAAGCGCACCATGGTCAAACGTCTGCTACAGCAACATGCCAAAACAGTAGCAACACCAAATGACTGGGTGTATGTTAATAATTTCCAGAATTCCCGTCAGCCGATTGCATTGCAGTTTCCTGCAGGTCAAGGTCCTAAATTCCAGGCGATGCTGCATCAAAGCTGGCAAACCATTCTTAAACAGCTGGAACGTCGTTTTACTGCGGAAACCTATTACAACCGTATTGAGATGATCCGTCAGCAAACCGGTGATGAACAGCAGCAAGCGCTGATTGAACTGACCCGTGAAGGTGAAGAATTCGATTTAAAGCTGATCTCTCGCAATGATGAGCACTGTTTTGTACCGGTTCATCTCAAAGATGACAAGTTACAGGAAATGACACAAGATGATCTGAATGCACTGAGCAATAAAGATCGTGCTGAAATTGCATCCAACATGCGTTACATGGATAAAAAACTGGAACGCCTAGGCCTGCACCTCGGTGATCTGGAAGATGATGCCCGTGACCGTGTACAGGTACTCAACCGTGAGATTGCCAAACAGGTGGTTGTACCGCGTGTTGAACAGATGCTGGCTAAATTTAAAGATGTAGAAGGCCTGGATAAATATCTGAAATTCTATGCGGAAGACATCATTAATAATGTCGAGATTGTGCTGGAACAGGAAGAAGATGACTTTACTCCTGGCCTGTTCAGTCGTGTGCCGTCCCGTTATCAAGCCAATGTCATTGTGACATATAAGCCAAACAGCGGTGCGCCGGTAATCTTTGAAGATTTCCCAACCCATTACAACCTGCTCGGTCATGTAGAACAGTTAACCCAGAACGGTACGATTACCACTGACTTCACCTTGATCCGTCCGGGCTCAATGCATCGTGCCAATGGTGGCTTCCTGATGATTGAAGCCGAGCAACTCTTAGAACAACCGTATGCATGGCAAGGCCTAAAACGTGCATTGAAATCTGGTCAGCTGAAACTGTCTTCTCTGGAACATATGCTAACGCTAACGGGCAGTATTTCAATTGAGCCAGCGGCAATTCCACTTGATATCAAGATCGTATTGTTAGCTGAACCAGAAATCTATTATGAAATTCTGGAGCTCGAACCTGAGCTGGGCAGTATCTTTAAAATCCGTGCTGACTTTACAGATACATTACAACGTAATGACGAAAATGAGCAGGCCTATATGCAGCTCATTGCTGATTACGTTCAGGCAGACAAACTGTTGCCTTTTGACCGTTCTGCCTTGGCTGCCTTATTGACTGATTCAAGCCGTCAGGCTGAAGACCAAAGCTCCTTGTCATTACATGCGCTGACTTTGGGTGATTTGATTCGTGAAGCGCATCATCATGCCTTTAAAGCTGATGACAAAATGGTTTCAGAAAAACACATCAATACTGCCCTGGATCATCGCAAATATCGCTTAGGCTATTTACGTGAGCTATATTGGCAAGATCTGTCTCGTGGTACCCAGCTGATTGAGACACGTGGTCACCGTCTTGGTCAGATCAATGCCCTTTCTGTCATTCACTATGCGGACGTGGAATTTGGTTTACCTTCACGTTTAACTGCATCGGTCTATCAAGGTGGTGGTGACATTCTGGATATCGAGCGCAGCGTGGAACTCGGTGGTTCACTACATGCCAAAGGCGTATTGCTGATGGCATCTTTCCTGAAAGCGCATTTCGGTCGTGAACAAACCCTGCACTTCTCTGCAGCTCTGGCGTTTGAACAAAGTTACGGTCAGGTGGATGGTGACAGTGCTACTGTAGCTGAACTCTCTGCATTGATCTCAGCCATTAGCCAGCTGCCAATTGACCAGTCTTGGGCGATTACCGGTTCCATGAACCAGCTCGGTCAGGTACAGCCAATTGGTGGGGTAAATGCCAAGATTGAAGGTTTCTTCGATGCCTGCAAATTGCAAGGCTTGACTGGCAAGCAAGGTGTGATTATTCCACGTCAAAACATGCAGCATCTGATGCTGCGTAAAGATGTAATTGCAGCAGTTGAAGCAGGTCAGTTCCATATTCATGCGATTGATACCATCGATCAGGCACTGGAAATTCTAATGGCACGTCCAGTCGGAACCTTGGACAAGAAAGGCCGCTATAGCAAGCATTCAATTTATGCTGCGGTGATGGAGCAACTGGATTACTGGCAAGCTATTGAAGATGGTGCCGAGCTTGAGGAAGAAGAGCCAAAGAAAAAGAAAAAAAAGAAGAAAAAGAAAAAAGACAAAGCACCAGTAAAGGATATTCAGGCAGATCCAGATGCGCTTGCAGCAGCACTTGCGGCTGAATCAGAAGAACTGGAAAAATCTGAAACCTCTGAGAATAAGGCAGAAAACTAATCCTGCCCCTTTCCACTTTAAGTGTTAAATTTCAGTCATAAAAAAGCGCTTCTCTGGAAGCGCTTTTTAACATCTGCAAGTCTAATAAAACTATTAAGCTTCAGGTGCCGGGCTGTATTGTTCAACTAAAGACTTCAATTCACCTTTCTGGAACATATCGAGCATGATATCGCTACCACCGATCAATTCACCATTGATCCACAATTGTGGGAAAGTCGGCCAGTTCGCAATAACTGGAAGAGTTGCGCGAATGTCTGGGTTTTCCAGAATATTCACATAAGCAAATGGACGACCAATTTGACTGAGTGCTTCAACCGCACGAGCAGAGAAACCACATTGTGGGAATTGTGGTGTGCCTTTCATATAAAGAAGTACTGCGTGTTTGGCAATTTGGTCACGAATTAACGCTTCTGTATCGCGTGCTTGTTCAGTCATTGATATATCCTCAATAAATCTGCTTCGCATTATACTCAAAATGAACTAAAACAGTATGTCTAAAACAATATTTCATGTTTTATTTACAATTCAGCTTTTATTCTGTTTGAGATTTTGCTTATATAGGTCCTGTCGTTATGTCTATATATGGCATCTATGACTTCAATTTTCAATCCACCTAACAGATAAGAGTTAGTCATGAAGAACATTACCCTTGCTCCTGTGCAAACTGATCAACCTTCACACTTGATGCCGGTATTTGGCCGTCAGCCGATCAGTTTTGTCCGAGGACAAGGTGCTTATCTTTATACTGAAGATGGTACTGAGTATCTAGATGCTCTGACCGGTATTGCAGTATGTGGGCTGGGTCATGCCCACCCGGTACTTGCTGAAGCAATTGCTGAACAGGCCGCCACCCTGATTCACACCAGCAACCTGTTTGAAGTACCATGGCAGACTGCTGCTGCACAAAAACTGGCTGAAGTTTCAGGCATGGAAGAAATTTTCTTCTCGAATAGCGGTGCAGAATCCAATGAAGGTGCAATCAAGATTGCACGTAAATTTGGCCATATGCAAGGCATCACTACACCAAAAATCATTGTGGCTGACCACTCTTTCCACGGTCGTACTTTGGCTACCCTCTCAGCGACAGGTAACAAAAAAGTTCAGGAAGGTTTTGGACCGCTGGTTGAAGGCTTTATCCGCGTACCATTTGGTGATATCGAAGCGATTCAGGAAGCAGCAATTAATCACCCTGACATCGTAGCTGTTTTCGTTGAACCGATTCAAGGTGAAGGCGGTGTCAACACTGCACCACAAGGCTTCAGCTACCTGGAAGAAATCCGTCAACTGTGCAACCAGCATAACTGGCTGATGATGTTGGATGAAGTTCAGACAGGTAATGGCCGTACCGGTAAATATTTTGCATATCAACATACCAACATTGTTCCAGATGTACTGACCACTGCAAAAGGTCTGGGTAATGGTTTTCCGATTGGTGCGGTGATGACCCAAGGACGTGGTGTTGGTGTTTTAACTGCCGGGAACCATGGTTCAACCTACAGCGGTACAGCACTAGGTTCACGTATTGTTTATACCATCCTTGATATTATGCAAAAAGAAAATATCGTGGCGAATGCAGCTGAAAAAGGTGCTTATATCGTTGAGCAAATCCGTAGCCAGCTTGGTGATCAGCATATCACTGTTCGTGGTTTTGGTCTGATGATCGGTATTGAATTGCCAAAAGCATGTGGCGAACTGGTAGATATCGCGCGTGATGAATATAAAATCATTATCAACGTAACTGCAGGCAATGTGGTACGTCTACTGCCTACCCTGAACATTACTCAGGAACAGGCTGATCAACTGATTGAACGTCTGGTTAAAATGATTAAAGCATATCTGGCTTAATTTCTTAAAAGCCAGAAACATAAAAAGCCGCATCAAGCGGCTTTTTTAATTCTTTGCGGTTTATGATGCGATTTGCAACAAACGTCCGCCAGACAACTGGCCAAAATATTGTTTCAAGGTATCAAGACAACGGAGAATTTTTATAGGTTGTTGTTCACGTTTTGGCATGACTGCATATAGCGTAAATGGTTGTAATTTCCACTCAGGCAGGACTTCAATCAAAGAGCCGTTTATTAAATCTTTTTGTACATCCAGATATGACATGCGGGCAATGGTATTGCCATGCAGACACATCGACTTCGCCACAATACTGTTATTGGTGTTTAGTCGTGAGCTCAGTTCAAGTTCAACTTTTTGGGCTGTATTGACATGCTGGAAATAAAATTGTTGATGATTGTTTAAATGACTGAGTGACAAAATGTCATGTTGCTTCAGATCATCCGGCTGTGTAATTAAAACAGATTGATTGATGTAACTCGGAGCTGTTACCAAAATCTGTTCAATCTGAATGAGTGGAACGACTTCAACATTGCTATCGTCGATGACTTGATCAAGGCGCAGTTCAATATCAACACGACTATCCTTCAGGTCAAGCGGTTGATCTTGTGTTTCAAACTGCACTGTCAAACCACGGTGCGCAGACATCCAGTGCGACAATGCCGGAATCACATGCATTGAACACAGTTCTGCAGTTGCGACGATACGCAGGTCACCAACCAGATCATCACGCAGCTCATTGATACGGACTTTGCCACGTTCAGCAGCGGATAACATTTCCTGGCAGCTATAGAAAAAAGCCTGGCCTGCTTCAGTCAAACTCAATTTTCGTGTGGAACGGTTCAGGAGAATCACTTCCATGTCCTGCTCCAGCGATCGAATCTGCTGGCTTACGGCACTGGTGGTAATACCCAGTTCACGTGCAGCACCGCTAAACGAGTTTTTCTCTACAACACAAGCAAATACGCCCATTGCTCGAAGTTGATCTAACATAAATTCCCCTCTAAACTTATGAGGTGCTTCATCCTTTGATAAAAGCAACTCATTGTATTATACGGTGAAATTTAGCATTTTCACCTTTTTATTCAACTATTCGGTAAAACGGATGCAGGATTCACCGGTTTTCCATTCAGACGTACCTGGAATTCAAGCATGGTACGGGTTGTACCACTTGAACCCATTTCTGCAATCTTCTGGCCTGCGGTTACATTTTGACCACTTTTCACGTTAAGTTTACTGTTATGTGCATACGCAGTGATGTAGCCATTAATATGTTTGACCAGTACCAGATTGCCGTATTCTTTTAGACCGTCAGCGGCATACACTACCTGACCATCAGCAGCGGCAAATACCGGATCACCAACATTACCTGCGTAACGTATGCCCTTAATATTTGAAGCCAGATTGTATTGCTGCAATACTGCACCATTCGATGGTTTTACCCAACGTAATCCGGATGAAGGTACAGTTGTTACTGGAGCAGGTGTAGTGACTTTTGGTGTTATTGATGGTGTCGTTTTAACAGTGGTCTGCGCTGGAGTTACCGGTGTTGGAGCCACGACAGTTTTACGCTGGATAGGCGCTGAAGTATCAACGACTTGAGTAGTCGTACTGCGTTTGGTATTTTTCAAACGGATCGATTGACCGACATAAATACGGTATGGCTCAGGAATGTCGTTCATTTCCGCGACACTGATATAACTCAGACCATAGCGTGCTGCAATGCCACTTAGCGTGTCACCTGAACGAACCGTATAAAAATCAGGTGCTGCAGCATAACGTGCGGAATTATTAATATAAGGTTTGGTTGCACACCCAGTTACGATAACTGCTGAAACCACTGCTGTTGTGAGTACTAACGTTTTAATCAGGCCTGTAGGCAAAGCAATAAAGCGTTTCGGTGACACCAGGAACATTATCTTCCTCTCTAACATCTATACGGTTTAAAAAACTCGATTAGATTAGCAAAAAAACACAGCAAATAAGGTTGCAATGTCAATCTATTCACAAAGTTATAACATTAGTTAGATTTTATTTAAAATCTGACCCTGTAATTCGTGAAGTACGTCATAGTTTGTAGCATCCATCTGGATTGGCGTCACACTGACATAACCATTGGCGATGGCAAAAAAGTCTGACTCTATTTCAGTTCCTTGATGCTTTGGCATTGCAACTGCTTCACCAGATAGACCAATCCAGTAAACCTGACGGCCACGCGGATCCACATGACTGCTAATGGGTTTAGACTGGCTACGGCGACCTTGGAAGGTTACTTTGGTTCCTTTTAGCTCAGCGATATCAGGAATATTGACATTAAAGATCTGACGCTCAGGCAATGCTGGCAAACCTGCTGCAATAAAATCATAAACCCATTGCGCTGCAACACGATAATCTTCTGGTGAGGTATAAGCACGCACGTTTTGCCCACACAAAGAAATAGCCAGTGCAGGATGTTTTGCTAGACGACCTTCAAATGCTGCCCCCACTGTGCCTGAATACAATACATCATCCCCCAGATTGGCACCGCTATTAATGCCACTCACCACAAGATCGAATTCGACATCAAACAAACCATTCATGGCCAGATAGACACAGTCTGCCGGAGTACCATTTACTGCCCAAACATCTGGAGCAATCTGAATCGGTCGCAGTGGACGGTCAAGGGTCAATGCACTGGAAAATCCGCTACGTTCGCTTTCAGGTGCAACAACCACTACACGGCCTAAGGCTTTTAAGCTCTGCGCTAGTGCCTGTATGCCCGGAGCAAATACGCCATCATCATTTGATATCAATATATTCACAGCAAAATCCCGTTCGTCCCAAAAAATGACTGGTTGGGACATTTGTTTGTATTAGCCACGGAATTATATATATTTATCGTTCAACATCCATCTTTAATATATGTGGTTCATGATGATTAAAAATACGGTTGCTGTAGCCGCACTGGCTTTTGCTCTGACTGCTGGCCTGAGCTCTCCTGCTTTTTCAGCTGAAAATTTATCTGCTGAGGTTGATTTGACCATTAAGGAAGACCTGGCTTCAGTCCAAGTGCTCACTGAAGTTTGTCCGGGGATTGTGGGTAAAAATGCCAAGTTTGAGCAGAACACTCAACAGCTGATTAAACAATACTTATCCGATTATTCTGATAAATCGATGACTTATGACAAGATCCAGCAGGACAAGGCATATCAGTCAGCACTTCAAGAAGCACGCCAGGAAGCAAAGCAAACCGCTAAAGATGAACATCAGGCAGTGTGTAATGACCTGATCACTCAACAAATCTAACTCAGACTTTCTGACAGGATGATGCAGCGCCATCATCCTGTTTATATAACGATTTTCTCCATTATTTTACGGCTTCCTTACATTTTTAATCTTTTCATTCCTTCAAAATTAGTTAATCTAAGCCCATCTTAATTTTTAATTTGAGCTTTTGATTTTCAATGAAAAATTTATTCATTAAAGCCTTTGGCATTTTTACTCTTTCAACTTTCAGCATTTTGACTACACAAAGTTTTGCAGCCGATACCAATATTGAAGTCACTCCAATTCAAGAAGTGACTCAGCATGAGCTTGCGGCCATTTATGTACTTTCAGAAATTTGCCCAGGTATGGTGAAAGACCAGAATAAATTTAAAGCGGGTTATAGTCAGCTGGTCAGTGAATATATGCCTGGTCAAAAGAACCCGGTAGAAGCCTTGAATCAGCTTAGCAAAAACACAAAATTCCAGCCGATCCTGATAGAAGCACAACAGGATGCGCAGAAAGCAGGTCAGCAGAAAAATCAAGCGATTTGTACAGAACTCACCACTTATAGCAAATCCTGATTTTTTTCTGCCGCCATGCTTACAATACTTTTGAAATAAGCCACTGCAAACCGTAGAAGTCCGCCTAGCTTTGTCCTAAAATACTAGGCTCTTCGTGCTTACATCAAGATATTGGAACCTACTAGAAATGACCCAAAAAACTGCTCTTGCTGCATTATTATTAATTCCTAGTTTTAGCTTTGCAGCAACTGTCCTATCTGCACCACCAGAATTGAATAATAAATCTTATGTGCTAATGGACTACGAAACAGGGCAAATTCTCGCATCTAAAAATGAAAATGAAAAACTAGCCCCTGCTTCAATGACTAAAATGATGACCAGCTACATCATTGAACAGAAGTTATTAAGCGGTGAACTGACTGAAGATGAACAGGTTCGTATGAACGAATCGGCATGGTGTCGAGGTAGTAGCTCTGAATCATGTATGTATGTTCCGCTAAACGGCACGGCGACAGCACTTGAGATGCTGCGCGGTATCATCATCCAGTCAGGTAACGATGCTTCCAAAGCAATGGCAGAACATATTGCAGGTAACGAGGGTACCTTCGCACATATGATGAACCAGGAAGCAAAACGTATCGGCATGAGCAATACCAGCTTTGTAAACTCAACCGGTATGCCTGCGGAAGGTCACTATTCGACTGCCAAAGATATGGCCATGCTGGCACAGCACATCATTAAAGACAGTTCAAAGTACTACCCGATTTATTCTGAAAAAGAATTTACTTTTAACGGAATCAAGCAAGGCAACCGTAATGCCCTGCTGTATACAGATCCAAGTGTGGATGGTTTGAAAACAGGTCATACCAATGAAGCGGGTTACTGCTTAACGACTTCTGCGAAACGTGGTCCAATGCGTTTGATCTCTGTGATCTTCGGTGCGCCATCTATGCAAGATCGTGCAACACATACACGTGAACTTTTGGCATGGGGTTTTGCAAACTACGAAACTAAAAATGTTCAGGCCGGCAGACAAGTCTTAGCCAAGTCTAAGGTGTGGTTTGGTAAGGAAAATGAAGTTCAAATCGGCCTTGCTGAAAACTTCAATGTGACCATGCCAAAAGGCAAAGCGAATGAGATTAAAACGCAAATCGTAGTTCAACCTAAATTGACTGCACCTTTAAAACAAGGTCAAGTGGTGGGTAAATACGTTGCTTCTCTTGATGGTAAAGTGATTGCTGAAAAACCGCTTGTTGCACTAAAAGCTGTAGAAGAAGCTGGTTTCTTTGCGCGTATGCTGGATCATATCAAACAGTTCTTCAGTAACTTATTCTAAGTTTAAACAGACTGTTTTAGCCTTAGACTAAGACCAAAGCACTCATTCAGATGGGTGCTTTTTATTTTATACTTTGCACATGACGCTTAAACTTTTAATGAACAGACCACTATGAGCCAAAATATACGTTCTTATTTAAACATGATCCCACAGATTGATGAATCTTGTTATATCGATCCTATGGGGATTGTGGTTGGCGATGTGGTTTTGGCTGAGAATGTCTCGGTTTGGCCTTTTGCCGTAATTCGTGGTGATGTCAATCATATCCGGATTGGCAAGAATTCCAATGTGCAGGATCATGCCATGTTGCATGTTAGTCATAAGAAAGCCGATAAGCCAGAAGGTTCGCCACTGATCATTGGTGAAGATGTCACCATTGGTCATCATGTAAAATTACATGGCTGCACCATTGGCAATCGCGTTTTGGTCGGTATTGGCACGATTATTTTAGATGATGTGATTGTTGAAGATGATGTGATGATTGGTGCGGGTTCACTTGTTCCGCCAAATAAAGTTTTGGAAAGTGGTTACTTGTATATAGGAAGCCCTGTGAAAAAAGTGCGTCCACTTACCGACAAAGAAAAAGCTTTTTTGCCGTATTCAGCACAGAATTATGTAAAGGTTTCAGGCAACTATAAATAAACTTTAGACAATTTCATTTGTCGAAAGCTTAAATCTTCTGTATGTTCATTTAAAAAATAATTCAAAGAATAAAAACCATGAAACATACAGAAGATCATCATTGCCCGGATCGCAATGGACTATTAAATCAGACCAGAATTAATATTCGACAGTATGGCGTACAAATCATTTCGATCACTCATACCGACTATTCCCCGCCTTTTAGCTATAGCATTGGTTTGTATGAAAGATTCCAGCATCCAGAAATTATCTGTTTTGGACTCACTGCTAAACTTAGTCAGACTATTCTGAATCATGTGACTGAGGTCGTTCAAAAAGGTCAACGCATCCAGCTCAGTAACACGTATCCGAATGTATTTTTTTAAAGAAAGCCGCTGTAAGTTTCTAAAAGTTGATCGCAGAAATATCGGTGACTATTTTGGGATTGCGCAAAGCTATTACCAAGATGAAGCGTTTCCAGCCTTACAATTAGTCTGGACAGATCGGAATGATAAATTTCCTTGGGAAGATGGCTTCGAGGAAGTTTTTGAATTTGATCAGCCCCTGCTGGATCGCAATGCCGAGTTTAAATTCCGCGAACCACGAAATTTAGGCATTTATACGACTAGGCAATGGCTGGAACTGGAGCAGCCAATTGTTACCGTATTGCATGAACGCAATGGTGACTGGCAATTTTTGACAGCAGAACCCTTGGCTGAGGAGGATTATATACTGGTTGGATTAGAGCACAGCCTCCAACGCGATCCAACCTTAAATGAAGTATTCGACCTGCAATATGGACAGGCAGCTGACCGGAAATTTATCGGGGATGAATGGGTGATTACAGCGCTAGAGGATAATGATCAACTCACTGGTTGAAATAGTAAGTTTAAGATGATATTCAACTCTCTTTAAACACCTAATATTTCATTTAAAAAAATTAAATACCGGGAGTTTTATAGCAATATTACTTCATGAATATCAGAATGGCCACTTCATTTCGATTAGCCATTTTTTAAATTACGGAATAATCAGATAATCGTTCTTAAAGCTGTTCGCTTCAAATTCCCCTTCGATCAAATGTATAAATTTCTGATCAATCTGGTTCAATTCTAAACAGTCATCAATATCAATCACTGCATCGGTATGTGGTTTAAACCAACCTTTTTCCATTGCCATTTTGCCCTGTGCCTTGGCTTCTGTCTTGTTTTTGGCAGCCACAACCAGATATTTATGTATTTCCCCAAACTGGTCCGGAAGATATGCACCCAGATTAATCAAAAACAGTTTTAAACCGCTATTTACAGGCAAATCACTAATCTGGACCTGATAATTTACTCCTTGATAACTCACTCCATTGATTTTCATCCAGCCATCGACATGCAGGCCTTTTTGCAAGCCAAACCATTGTTGTTTTAAATAAGGATACGCGGATTCAATATCTGAACTAATCACAGGAATTACATCATGTACTTCTACATTGGCTTTTTCATGTTTACCGCCCAGTAAGGTGATGTAGAAGTGCAGTTCAGGCATAGGAAATTCCTTTAAATAGTAGAATAATAAAGTAAAGATCCATAGTTTAAATTAATTCGATTTCATTAGTTAAGAAGTATTCTCTACCTCGATTTACGAATAAATGATATTTTCCCTTGTTTTATGAAGGGTTAGGTAAATATTTTTAAGAGATATCAATAAAGTTCTATTTCGTATAACAGCGATTATATTAAATGGATTCACTTTTGATGTTATACAATTACCTAGATTTGAAAATAAGTACTATGACATGTTGTAGTATTAATTTAGATCCAAACATAGTAGACCTCTTTCATAAATCATTTTTTGCTCAGTTCCAAGTTGTAGATTCCAGCGATTAAATTGAATCTCAAACCAAGCCTTTTACCTCTATTTCGATAACGCTCAGCAAGGATTTTGAAGGTTTTCAGGCTGCCAAATACATGCTCAATTCCGATTCTTCTTTTATTGATTTCCTGATTATAGATTTTCAATTCAGGATCCAATTTACAGTGTCTTTTGGCTTTTAATGGCAACAGGCTATTCGGATACAACACATAAATCCCCTGATAGCCTTTATCTGCAAGGATAAAAGCCCCAAAAGGAATCTGGTTTAAATTGCGTTTGAACAACTCGAAATCATGCACTGCACCGCGACTGGTACATAAACTCAGAATTTGCTGAGTTTTGTAGTGAATCATGGCCTGTACTTTAAAGGTATCGGTCTTTTTCTTGCCGCTATAGCTTTTCTTCTGTTTTTTTAGGCCTTTGGATTGGAATTTCCGTGGCATCCACGATCACAACATTCCAGTCGATGCCTTCGCCCTCGGGTAAATCTTTGGGTAAATTAAACAGATTGGACCGAATCAGGCAGTCTTCAACATGACGGACAATTCTTGAGGCTGTGGGCTCTGAAACCCCGTAACTCGTCGCAACGTGAAATAAGGTTCGGTATTCCCGCCAATAGCTCAGACAGAGCAGAACCTGATCCTCCAGGCTTAACTTGGGCGGTCTGCCTTTGGCAGAGACATGCTTCTGCAATTGCTCAACCATCAAATAGAAAGTTGACCATGAGATGCCTGTGTATCGCTTGAACTGAGGATCAGAAAGCTTGTTTGAATCGATGTATTTCATCCGCAGATTATGCACGAATGC
>NZ_LFRE01000072.1:0-468 GCF_001077515.1 Acinetobacter sp. VT 511
ATCCACCTCCGGATGAACATGCAGCAAGCAGCGAAGTGATGAGTAGCATCGTCAGCAACATCATCCAACCTTTGTTTTTTTTCAATTGTTTCGACCCCTCTCTTAAGTTAATTAAGTTATCGTTAAGGTTAAAAAATGAATTCTATTATGGTAACGCTTACCTGTCAATTAAATTATTTATAACTTAACAAGAAAAATTCCGAGTTAATTCGTTGACATCTGTTTTTCAGGGCACTAATATTATTTAATAAAGTTACCGTTAACTCAACTATATATATTGATTAAACATTTACACGAAACGTAGAGGACAGAAAGAACCTGAAGAAGCGGAGCTAAAAGCTTTCTGTAAGAAAGCTGCATCGGAAGCATCTGCTTCGCCTTTATCACCGGAATTTCACCTTTGAAAAAGGGAATCAAAAAAATCTGGGGATAACAGCGATCGGAAGGTTATTCTGTCATCGGAGTGGC